>JABZIV010000069.1 GCA_015258095.1 Lachnospiraceae bacterium | reverse complement strand
GTGCTCGTAAAGAGTTCATGGAAAAGGGATTTATCAAAGCCGAACTGAAGACAATCTGTGAGAATGCAAAGATTACAACAGGAGCCGTTTATAAAAGATATAAAGGGAAGGAAGAGCTGTTTAGTGCAGTTGTCGAAGAAGCGGTAAGCACTTTAGATCGTTTTGTTTCGGAACGAACGGATGTGGACTTTTCTTCTATGAGCGACGAAGAAGTGAGAAATACATGGATTATGCAGGAAAAATACATCTTAGATGTGTTCCGAATCCTATGGGATATTCGAGAAGAATTTGTATTACTTTTAGAAAAATCTGCCGGGACGGTGCATGAGAACTTCGGGCATGACTTTGCTTTTCGCATGACACACGCTTATACGCAATATTATGAAGAGGCAAAAAAGAGAAATATTGCGAAAGCAGAGATTTCGGATCAGGAAATGCATGTTCTCTGTACTGTATTCTGGACCTCTATTTATGAGCCTTTCATTCATAAGATGTCTTGGAAAGAAATCGAAGAGCATTGCAAAGTTCTATGCAGATTCCTTAATTGGAAAAAGGCAGTAGGAATCATGGATTAGTATAGTTTGACCATTGAAAAACGGCTTAAAATCAATAGCGTAGTTAGTCAGAACTAATCTATGCGGATTTTCATAACAAAATGATATGAATATAAATTGCAACAACTAATTGTTGCGAATAACGCAATATTTCTGCCGGTAAGAATGAAATAGAAAGGAGAACGGAATGTTTAACAAAGTGGCTCCCTATATGGGAGAATACAAGAAATACACGATCCGAGCAGTCATCATGATGTGCATCGGGATTGTAGCAAAAACGATACCCTATTTTTTCCTGTATCAGATGATTTCCCCTTTAACAAAAGGGCAATCAATCAGTTTGGGATATCTGATGCTCAGGGTACTCGGGGTACTTTTGTCGGAGATCATTTATGCTTTCGCCTATGTAAAAGGTCTGATATTTTCCCATATCAGTGCATATAATACCCTGAAAAATTTAAGAGTATCTCTACAGGGGAAACTGGAAAAACAGTCACTCGGAAATATAGAGAGCCTTGGAACAGGTCGGATAAAAAAGGTATTTACAGAAGATATTGATATGATTGAGCTTTTACTTGCTCATGCGATTCCGGAAGGGATTGCCAATATTTCGATTCCGCTTGCCATCCTCGTTCTGATGTTTGTAGTGGATTACCGCTTGGCTTTGCTTTCCCTTGTTCCCATCCTTGTAGGAATCTTTGCTATGGGTATGATGATGAAGCAGGGCAGCTCCAAAATGGATGCTTACTATGAATCCGCTGCCGTGATGAATAACACCATTATTGAATACGTAAATGGAATGGAAGTCGTTAAGGTATTCAATAAGGACGGCGATTCTTATCAAAGATTCGGAGAAGTCGTAAAAAACTACAGAGATTTTACGCTTGCATGGTACAGAGCTTGTTGGCCATGGATGGCGATGTATTCCAGTGTTTTACCGTGTCTCGCCCTTTTTATCCTTCCGGTAGGCGCATTTTGGGTTATCAGCGGAAGTCTGGCTTTAGATAAACTGATTTTAGTGCTTTGTATGTCTTTCGCGGTCGGGCCGTCTTTTATGAAGGCGATGCATTATGCAGGAAATTTCCCGCAGCTGAATTATAAAATCACAGAGCTGGAAAATCTTATGGATAGACCTCCTCTTAAAGAGGGAAGTGCAAAGTTTAGTGGCGTGAATAGAGATGTTCAGTTTGAAAATGTTCGATTCGCTTATGGAGAGAAAGAGATTCTGCATGGGGTAAGTCTGGAACTTACGCAGGGAACGACAACTGCTCTTGTTGGAGAATCGGGAAGCGGAAAATCCACATTGGCGAAGCTTTTAGTGCATTATTATGACTTAAAAGACGGAAAAATTCGGATCGGTGGGCAGGATATCACAGACCTGTCTCTGGAAGCACTGAATAATGAGGTTTCTTATGTTTCGCAGGAGCAATTTTTATTTAATACAACGCTTTATGAAAATATTCTTATTGGAAAACCCGAGGCGAAAAGAGAAGAGGTACTGGAAGCGGCAAGTAGAGCCCAGTGTGATGAATTTCTGAGGAGACTTCCTGAGGGAATAGAGACCATGGCGGGAGATGGCGGAAAGCAACTGTCAGGTGGGGAGCGCCAGAGAATTTCCTTGGCACGTGCGATTTTGAAGGATGCGCCGATTGTAGTTTTGGACGAGGCTACCGCCTTTATGGATCCTGAAAATGAAGAAAAATTAAATGCTGCTCTTGATGAAATAACAAAGAATAAGACGGTGCTTGTGATTGCGCACAGACTTTCCACGGTAAAAAATGCGGATAAGATTTGTGTAATAAAGGAGGGAAGCTGTATCGCAGCCGATAAGCATGAGAAACTCCTGGAAGAATGTCCGGAGTATAAGAAATTCTGGGATGCCTCTGTAAGTGCAAGCACATGGAAGATTAAGGGAGGAGAAAAAGCATGCTAAAGATACTGCATAGAATCGTTTGTATGACAGGAAAATACAGTTCCCGAATCAGAGCTTCGTATATTACTTCTTTTATTAAGGGAATTATGATGAAGGCACCGCTAATATTCAGTTTTATTGTGATAAGTCTGTTTATGAAGGGGCAAATGCAGGAAAAGATATGTCTTTATCTTGGAATCGGTCTTGTTCTTTGCATAGCAGTGGAAGCGGTTTTTGAGCACATCACGAATGTTCTTCAATCCGCGACAGGATATGAGGTGTTTGCAGATATGCGAATGAGACTGGGAGATCATCTCCGGAAACTTCCGATGGGATACTTTACAGAAGGAAATATGGGAAAAATAAGCACAGTTCTGTGTACTGACATGGTGTTTATTGAAGAGTGCTGTATGACTGTTTTATCGGAACTGGTGACTTTTATGATTTCCCAAGGTCTTATGACGCTCATGATGTTTGCCATGGATATACGATTAGGGATTTCTGCACTCGCAGTCGTTCTAGCCTTTGTCATCGTTGGAAATTGTATGATGAAAACGACCCTTGCCCATTCCAAGACGAAGCAGGAGGGAAGTGAATCGCTTACGGAAGAAGTTTTGGATTTTGCCGAAGGAATAGGGATTATCAAGTCCTTTAATATGCTGGGGGAAAAATCTAAAAGTCTTTCCGCTGAATTTGAGAAAAGTTGTAGGGAAAGTATTGATTTTGAGAAAAGCTATGGGCCCTGGGCGAGAGCTTTATACCTTACCTACGGGATTGGCACATCCTTCATGCTTGCTGTAGCGGGCCTCTTATATGCAAAGGGAGAAATGTCGCCGGACTATATGGTGGGAATGATATTGTTCTTATTTGATCTATTTATTTCCATAGAGAGCTATTATGGTCAAATTACAAGACTTACGG
>JABZIV010000068.1 GCA_015258095.1 Lachnospiraceae bacterium | reverse complement strand
TCTTCATGCAGGATTTAACTGACAGAAAAAATCCATGAATTATGTCGCATCCGGGGCAGAACTTATGGAAATCGGCATTCCCATCGCAAGGGAAGACCTGAGCCGTAAAGGTGGCGATTTTGCCTCAATCCTTTTTACTCTGAAGGAAGAAGCACAGGAAAAAGACGTATGAAAAATGAGACAAAAGAAGAAATGACGGAATCTCTTTTTTCGGAAAAAGATAAACAGTATACAAATTTTCAAGATACCGAAAGCAAGGCCTCTGACCTACAGCTCATGTATTGCGGAAAAGAGCGTTGTCATCCCGGACACAAATACGGGCCAAACAAAAGAGATGTTTTTCTTATTCATATCGTGTACTCAGGTGAAGGAACACTGAGTTTAAATGGAGACTTATATCAGCTCTCAGCCGGAAATGCCTTTCTTCTTTACCCGAATACCGTTGCCTGGTATGAAGCGGACTTAACGAACCCCTGGTCCTATTTCTGGTTAGCCTGTCGGGGTATTGATACTGCCGCCTTTCTTTCTGATGCCGGCTTTAGTCCGGAAAATCCGGTACGGATCTTACATGATCCATACAGCATTTTGCAATATATCAACAAAATCCTGGAAAAACAGGGTTCCGGAATGGAAGCGCAACTTTCTCGCATTGCCTATCTTCATCTCTTCTTTGCAAACCTCATTCGGGATAAGGAACGCACAGAAAAAACAGAATGCCCTGCCTTCTCCCCAAGAGAAAAACTACGGGAAAGCAGTAGATATGTGCGGGAATACATGGAACACCACTTTGGTGAAGAAATCAGTATCCACCTTTTAGCAGAAAAAATAGGGGTGCACCGTGCCCATCTTTTCAACAGTTTCAAAACGGACACCGGCTACTCTCCGAAAGAATACCTGCTCTATATCCGAATCCAAAATGCGAAAGCCCTCCTTCGTAGAACCAATCGACCTATCAGCGAAATTGCAGCTTTCGTAGGTTATCATGACCCTCTGAGCTTTTCGAAAATCTTTCGTAAGAAAATGGGAATTTCTCCTCAGGAATACCGCAATATGAAAGAAGAAAATCTCTATAACCGAAGCACAGGAGAATACCTGAAGCACCTTTATTCATAAGCAAAGAGAAAATGATGGAAATCTACTTTTTTTATGAAGAAAAAATGGGACTGTGAAAACCAAAATGCTTTATGCTTTGATTTTACAGCCCCATTTATTCATAACGAGTATCGCTTTATTTGTTCCTGATGATTTCGGAAAGCTTTACCTTTCTGTCTTCCATCCTCGACTTTGTACAAGCGTCCGCTGTTGCAATTGCTGCCCTTGCGGCTTCTCCGGTAAGAAGCGGCTTATACTCATCACTCACTTCCTTACCGTGCATGACGCCGTTCAGGAAAGCCATTTCTTTCTTCATAATACCCTGCAACCAAAGTGGCGGCTTTCTGCCGGGCTTACCGTATTGAATAGCGCCGTCCATCTCCGTACCGTGGTAAATACGTGTTCTGTCGTCATCTTCTTCTTTACTTTCATGGAGAAGAAAATGACTTTCTTTTCCATCCACTTTCAGTGTTCCGCCGGCATCAAACATATCCAGCTTGATAGCACCTTTTGTTCCCTGAATAAGCAGATAATGCTCCGGCCAGTGGAAGGCGGAACCCCACTCCAAAACGGCATATCGTCCATCGTTAAAACGGGCGGTAATGAAAATCATATCATCCTCATCGCCGAAGGCCTCACCCTGATGGGCTACATTTCCAGCTTCCATGGTAACTTCTTCCGGCATGCCTCCCATGATAAACTGAACACAATCCAGTTCGTGAATATGGTGGTAAAGGTGTCCCCCCGATTTTTCCCGGATTTTTTTCCAGGAAACGGATTCCTGCACGTCCTCCCAGCCGTTTCTTGCGGAATGACAGTAGAGAACCTTTCCGATTTTTCCTGCATTAATCAACTCTTTTGCGTGGTGCACACCATTGAAAAAGTTCATGATGTGTCCCGCCATAAAAATCACATGATTCTCTTCACAGGCTTTTACCATCTCATCACAGTCCGCGTAGGAGAGGGCGATAGGCTTTTCACAAAAAACATTCTTTCCGTGCTTCGCTGCCAAAATGACAGGCTCTTTATGTAAATAATTCGGTGTAGCCACAATGACACATTGCACATCCGGTCTGGATACGATAGCTTCTAAGCTTGGTTCCGCGTCACAGGATAATTCCTTCGCAATCGTTTCCCCGTTTTCCGGATCGTATACGGCAACAACTTGTGCATCTTCCTGCTCTTTCATTATACGGGCTAATTCCGCACCGAAATAGCCCACACCCACTACGGCATAATTTATCATGATTTACTCCTAACTTTTGCACAATTTAAAAATCAGATTTTCTTTATTGCTTGTTATTTTTTGAACAACATTCTTTCGCTTTTCAATAGCATCTTTTAAACTAAATCTTATTTCACAGCCCCTTCGGACAGGCCGCCTGCAATCTTATTCTGAATCAGGCAGAAGAAGAGGATGGAAGGAATAACTACCAAGGTGGAAGCCGCCATCATGTCTCCCCAGTCCAAAATCTCCGAACCGTTCAGTGAGCGAAGGGCAACGGCAACTGTCATCTTGGAGGTATCATTGATGAGAATCAACGAATATAAAAATTCATTCCAAACATTGATAAAGGTATAAATGGCGGTGGCCACGATTCCCGGTGCCACCAATGGAATTACCACTTGCAGAAATACCTGAATTTTATTGGCTCCGTCTATTTTGGCTGCCTCTTCTATCCCGATGGGAACCGTTTTGAAAAACCCGACCAGAAGCCAGACTGCATACGGAATACTAAAGGATAGATAAACTAAAACCAGACCTGTTCTGGTATTGGTGAGTCCCAGCTTCGCCATGACGATAGAATAGGGAATCGCCAGAAGGATTGGCGGAAAAATATAAGTGGTAACCAAAACTTTAGACAGTACAGCCCCTATTTTCGGGAAGAAACGTACAATCCCATAGGCGGCAAGAGTAGAAATCGTAATGGCAATCCCTGTTGTTGCTATGGAAATAATCACACTGTTTCGTATATTTACAATAAACCCCAAATCAAAGATGACATGACGGTAATACTCCAAAGTTACTACCTTGGGAAGAAAGGTGGTAGGATTCCCGGTTAATTCCCCTTTTCCTTTGACAGAGGAAATCATAATCCAAAGCAGAGGAAAGATAGCGAAGAAGCAAAGGAGCAACAGGTAAATATGGCTTATGATGCTCACAGAATATTTCTTTCTCATTTATTTTCCTCTCTTTCCCAACAATTCATGATGGTGAAATAGATAATGCAAACACTCATCAGGAAAATAAACAGCAGAACGGTTACAGCAGAAGATTTTCCCAGTAATTTGGTTCCCCAACCCATTTCATAGGCATAAAGGGGGACGGTTTGCGTACTTCCGGCAGGCCCTCCACCGGTAATCAGATAGATTAAGTCGAAGTTATTGAAAATCCAAACCGTTCTTAGAACCACCAGAAGTCCCATAACCAGTTTGATGTGAGG
>JABZIV010000067.1 GCA_015258095.1 Lachnospiraceae bacterium | reverse complement strand
TAGTAGCTGATTACCAAGAACAGGTAAAGAAAAGCTACAACTTAATAATACGAGGAGATTATTATGTCACAAAAGCAGATTATGACTATCGTTGTTACCCTTGTATGTGCCGCTATCAGCTTTGCAGAGATTCAAAACATCCGCTATGCGAAGCAGGTCGACACACCGACAACCATTCACCCTATCCGATTGATTGCTTGCATCGCCATCGTCGTAATGGGAATCTATTCTCTGATTACCGGACACTATATCCTGAACGTATAAGGATAGTTCAGCGCGGTACTTTCTAAATAAGAAACGAAAGAAGGGGTTACAAAACGATATGCTCTTATTACCCCTTCTTTTTATACAAAAAACGAGTATCACGCTTCCGTGCATGATACTCGTTTTTACAATATGCTTTTACGCTACGGTCTTTATAAGTAGAATCGCTTATTCGGCTGAATTTTCAGCACTTTCCATAGTTACAGCGCTTTCTGTAATTTCAGCACCTTCCGTACTTTCTTCGCTCTTTCCTTCGCTAACTGAACTCTCTTCTAAAAACGGATCTTCCAAGAGAGAACGTCTCACTCTGCTTGCAGTACTCGGATAAGAAAGCACTAAATCATTATAGCCTTCCGCTTGTACAATGACCTTGTCTTTTACACCGGTCATTTTCGAACCGGAAATGGAAATTGCATTATGCTTTCCACTGTTGCCGCCGATATCCGTGGTGGCAAAACTGTCTTCTGTGTAATTAACATTTCCTGAATAGTTTATTCTATTATAGAGCGTGCCATTTACGGAAACAGACTTTACTTTCGCAATGTATGCGGTAACCTCATCACTCTTTCGATTTCTTCCGAAAGAAACATAGTAAGTTTCCCCAAAAGCCGCTTTCTTCACTTCCGCTCCAGTCGGCACCGCTAAGCTATCGGCTTCTTCTTTTCCTTTCAAAGTGACCTTATACTGCAACTTCTTATAGCCGTCCGCATAAACTTCAATCACATTTTCCCCTTCTACGAAAGCAGAGGGAGAGAGACAGATTATGCTATAATTTCCGCCGCCGTTGTTATAGTGTAACGCGTATGTCGCATCCTTCCGGTTCACCTCCGTGTAGTAAGATGCTTTCTTATATTCCTCACCGTTTACCACAACTTTGTTGACTTTCTCCAGGTAATCGGTAACATCCTTTTTCGGATACGTCTTCTCCGGCACGAAAGAAAGCACATTTCGATTGTTATATCCTTTCCGGTCTTCCTCAAAGTACTTAACTTCCGGTGCCTCCAGTCCCTTGTCCTCTTCTTCCTTCGGCTCTTCCGGCGTATCGGACTTTTCTTTCACTTGGAAGGTCGTATTCAGCGTTCCGTTCTGCTCTTTAACCTTCACAAAAACGGTGTACTCGCCTGCCTCCTTGAAGCGTCCGGCTTTGATGATCAGTTGGTCATTCTCTTTATCCAAAACGTAGTAATCGTTTCCGGAAATTCCGCCCGCAGACGCATCCAGAAGAGTCTTTACTTCGCCGTCCCCTTTCTGCAAAGAAACCCCTGCAAAGCGTAGTATCGCGTTTCTCGGAAGGGAGAGTGTCAGATCCTTTCCAACTGCGGCTTCTCCTACCAGAGTCGGCTTCTCGGTGATCTCTTCCTGTGTAATCGTAAGAATAATATCCGCCTTCTTGTAGTCCGCTCCCGCATCAAGCGTAATCGTATGCTTTCCGACTTCCGGAGTCGCCGGATTCAGGAAATTAAAGGCATAACGATGTAGGGTAATGGTGCCCTTCTCCTTGTCAATCGTGACTCTCTTCGGAGAATTATAATTCATCTGATTTTCACTGCTGCCATCGGTATACACGCCCTGTATCTTCGAAAGGTAGTCTGTGTTATCCGTATGAAGGACAATTGCCTCTCCCTTCTTAATCGTTGTACCGCTAAAGCTCGGCGTATCTTCTCCCTTGTACTTCTTGAAATCGCTCAGGCTTCCGAGCGTTCCGTCTTCCAGAACGAATTGTACTTCCGATACCCCGTTAAAATCGGCTGCTTCAGCCTCTTTCCGATACGCACTATAGGAGCGAATCTTTCCGCCTTTCGTCTCGTCACTCTTCAGGGCGTTCATATACTTTTCTACACTGTAGTAGTTTTTCGCCCCCTCATCAAAGAGATAACCGAAGCGGTTAAAGTTCATACCGTAGTACCAAACAAGGACATTCCGGGCATCTTCGTTTAGGGCTTTGATTTCGTTTAAAACCAGGGCATTTTCAAGGAGATCATAGTCAAATACCACATTCACACGGGTATTCACGGTTCCGGTTGCGGAGGACACCCCGTCATACACGGATTCCTTCCCCTTCTTCCCGGATGCCTTCTTCCCTGCATGGGTGGAAGTTTTTCCGCTTGTTGCCGCAGAAACCGCATCCGCCTTCTTACCGCTGTAGGCAGCTCTCGCACTGCTTCTTGCCGCGTCTTCCTGCTTGTCTTCCGTATTCTGTCCCTCTCCCTTATAAACGATAAACTGTTTACTGAGCGTAGGATAGCCGGAATATTTAATCTTAATGGTATACATCCCGGCTTCATCGGTATTGACCGTCTTCTCTTTATTGGAACTCGTGCCGTAGAGGATGAAGTTGCCGCCGAAGTTGAAGTAATCATCGATATAGGAAAGCTTCTCCTTCTTTCCGCTCGGTTTCTCCAAAGTCACCTGCATATCATCGACTTTGATTTCATTTCCGAAGCTCTCTCCATTCTCGCCGTTAATCCGGAACTTGACTCTCTCTCCGGTCTTCGGCGCCATGGTCTCCTGCGCGATGTCCACCTGGAATCTCGTGTTGCTCTGCAACTCAATCGGAAGAGTGATGACTTCCTCCGTCTTCTTGGAGTGAATCGCCAGGATGTAGAGTCCGCGAGAACGCATATTGTCCTGTCCGACCGGCACCTGCAATGTGCCTACAAAGCCATGCTTTCCGGATACCGGATCCGTCTTCTTGAAGTTTAAATTCCGATTCAGGACGGTATTGTCCTCATAACGAAGAAGGGAAATCTGATCAATGCCGTTAAACCAGTCTTTCTCCTTATCCGTTCCCAAGCTGAATTCCGCTTTGATCCCTTTTCCGCCGACGCCGTTTCCTTCCGCATCAATAACAACGGGTTTCACATAAAATTCCGCCTGAATGGCATCCGGATCCTCCTTCTTCTTTTCGAAAAGAGTAAAAGTGCTCTTCTTCGGCGTAAATCTTTCTTTTCCGTCCTTCCCGTTATTCGGAAGAAGACGGTCAAATACGGTCGCCGTTCCCTGTGCAAGAAGGTACTTCGGATGATCCTGCGGGTCGCCCGCCGTGACTTCTACCTTGGACTCTTCTGCTTGGGCTTTTCCTTCTTCCAGTTCAATTTCCTGCTTCTTCCCGTCCGAGTTTCTACTAATCACGAGTTTCTTCGGATGGGCAACCGTAGCTCTCCACTTCGCAATCTGCCCGGAGTCGTCTACATTCGTGAGAGCGGAAGAAATGTCCGTTCCATCCACTGTAACGATATAGTCCTCTTTCGTGCCCTCTAAAAAGGCAAGGGAAAGGAAATTTCCAAGCTCAGTATGCACCAGTTTGGTCTGTGCAGTCGCTACAAGGCTTGCTGTCTTGCTATCCTCCTGCCCGTCTTCTTTCTGATTATCCTGACTCGCATTCTGCTGTGTTCCCGAAGAGCCGCTACTTTGTCCACTGCCTCGAGAACTTCCGCCTCGACCGCTGCCGCTA
>JABZIV010000066.1 GCA_015258095.1 Lachnospiraceae bacterium | reverse complement strand
GTGCATGATATCCCGTTCCGGTCTTCGGAGATACGTATTCATGATTTTATCCGCGATGGCATCGGCGTCCTCCCGGGAAATAGAGGAAAATGCACTGAGGTCAGACAAAATAGTATCCAGTAGCCTTTCCTTTGTTTCACGATATTCATCAAAATATTGGAGTAAAAGCTCCTTCAAAAATCCATTCAGATTTATAGAGCCGTCCTTCTTATAAAAATCAAAGAGCTCCGCATCATTCAAAAGGCGTAATCGCATCTCTTCCGGAATGTAAATTTTGTACTTCTCCGTCATGATGTCCTCCATTCATACAGATACATAAACATTTCCTTGAATGCATTATTTAAATATGCTTAAAAACATATTTAATCGAGAATCCGAGTCACAATCGAAACTTCATTTAAAAACAATGTAAACCGACCTTTCAGTAATTATTAAACTCCAAAATGGATATGTAAACTATTTATAATATAACGAAATTACATAATATATACAATAAATTTGGGGTTGAAAATTATTTATATTCCTCAGCTTTTTATCTCCTGAAAAACGATATATCATAAAGGCACGAAAGACACATACAGCAAACCATTATATTTGGAATTAGATCAAAAGCGGATGTTTAATCCGGTGTGTCTTGTATCGCTTAGGGATATCCCCTAGGTAAAGTGAAACAGTCGGAAAGATACTAACAGCAAACAAAGTCATGGCGATATTTGGCTGAGATAGCCGGAGCAGGGCTAAAGTCCCGGCGCTTCGGGGGTGCAACTCCCCCTGCTGGAAGGGGCGAATACCCCTTACCTTATAAAGTATCTTGTGGCTGTTTCTTTTTAAAAGGAGGTAGGAGCAATGTTTTTAGAGGACTTAAGAAAAGAAGAGAATCTGACATATACGGAGAATGGCGCTCTTACCAACAGGAGCACAAATTCTTACTGTCTGGATCTTTTTGCTACCATTGGGGCTTTGCGAAATGCTGAGGACAATGAAATCATTTCTAGGTTTATCAAGGCCTATACGGAAGACAACAATATGGCGATGAAGATTCTCTTCTTCGCAAGGGATATCCGAGGAGGACTGGGGGAGCGAAGAGTGTTCCGGTCTATACTAAAGTGGCTTTCTCTTCATGAGGCGGACTCCGTTCGAAAGAATATTATGCATGTTCCCGAGTACGGAAGATTTGACGACCTGCTTTCCCTTCTGGGCGGACCTTGCGAAAAGGATGTGATTCTCTTTATAAAGGAACAGTTGGATAAGGATCTTGCTGCCCTGAAAACCGGAGATGGTGTTTCTTTACTGGCCAAATGGCTTCCTTCCGTGAATACCAGCAATACAGACACCGTTAAAAGTGCCAAGAAACTGGCAAAAGCAATGGGATTTAGCGATGCAGAGTATCGTAAAGTCCTTGTTTCACTGCGGGCAGAAATAAAACTGATGGAGAATTATCTTCGGGAGAAGGACTATTCCTTCTCTTACGAAAAGCAGCCTTCTAAAGCCTTGTATAAGTATAGACTGGCTTTTCTTAGAAATGACAGGGAGAGATACTATACCTTCTTGGACAAGGCAGAAATGAATCCCTCCGTGATGAATACGGGAACCTTGACGCCCTATGATGTCGCAGCATCCATTATTCATAAAGAAATGGCGAAAGAGGAAATCACGGAAGAAGAACGCCGTTCACTGGACGTCACCTGGAAGGCTCTTCCGGACTATACAGGGGCGGAAAATGCCCTGGTCATAGTGGATATATCCGCATCCATGTTCTATAACTGGGGCTCCGAGTACATGCCGGCAGCAGTGGCACAGTCTTTGGGGATTTATTTTGCGGAGCACAACAAGAGCTGCTTCCATAATCATTTTATTACTTTTTCTGAAAATCCGAGACTGGTGGAAGTTAAGGGAAAGGATATTGTAGATAAACTTAGATACTGCATGAGCTTTAATGAATATGCCAATACGGATTTGCTGAAAGTTTTTGATTTGATTTTAAAGACAGCACTGAAGAATCATGCGAAGCAGGAGGAAATCCCGGAAAAACTCTATATCATTTCAGATATGGAATTCGATGGCTGCATAGAAAATGCGGAGATAACATATTTTGAATACGCAAAAAAAAAGTTTGCAAAGCATGGCTACAGGCTTCCGCAAATTGTATTTTGGAATGTGAACAGCAGAAATCTGCAACAGCCTGTTACGAAAAATGAGCAGGGAGTTGCCTTGGTTTCGGGGACTTCTCCTCAAATCTTTTCCATGCTGTCCGAGGGGATTCTGGATCCCTATTCCTTTATGCTGGAAACGCTATCTTCCGAGCGCTACGAAAGGATTTGTGCGTAGAGAAGATGAAAAAAGCGGAAAGTGCTGAAAAAGAACAGCATTTTCCGCTTTTTTATGTGTCCATTTTCCCTTTCCCTTGACAAGGAAAGACTTTGAACTATATAGTAAGCGGAACAAGTGAAAGGAGTAGTAACTATGGCAAATTACAATATCAATACGATCTGTGTGCAGGGCGGGTATGAGCCGAAAAATGGAGAGCCCAGAGTGGTTCCCATCGTGCAGTCCACGACCTTTAAATACGAAACTTCTGAGCAAATGGGGAATCTTTTCGACTTAAAGGAATCAGGCTATTTCTATTCCAGATTGTCGAACCCCACGAACGACGCGGTGGCCAACAAGATTTGCCAGTTGGAAGGCGGCGTAGCGGGAATTCTGACTTCCTCCGGGCAGGCGGCGAATTTCTATGCTATCTTTAATATTGCCGCGGCGGGAGATCACGTGATTGCCTCTTCCGCAATATACGGCGGAACCTACAATTTAATCGCAAAGACCATGAAGAATATGGGTATTGACGCTACCTTTGTAGACCCGGACATTTCTGTGGAAGACTTGGAGACAAAATTCCGTCCCAACACAAAGGCGGTTTTTGGAGAAACTTTAGCGAATCCCTCTTTAAAGATTTTGGACATTGAAAAGTTTGCGAAGGCAGCGCATAAGCACGGTGTGCCGCTAATCGTGGATAATACCTTCCCGACGCCCATTTTCTGTAGACCCTTCGAGTGGGGAGCGGATATTGTGACGCATTCCACTACAAAATACATGAACGGTTTTGCCAACTCCGTCGGCGGTGCAGTAGTCGATTCCGGAAATTTTGACTGGACAAAATATAGTGAGAAATTCCCGGGACTAACCACTCCGGATGAAACCTATCATGGAACGGTTTACACGGAGAGTTTCGGTAAGGCAGCTTACATTGTGAAAATGACGACCAATCTCATGCGTGACCTAGGCTCTATTCCTTCTCCGCAGAATTCCTTCTACCTTGGTGTTGGACTGGAAACTTTGCACTTAAGAATGGCAAGGCATTATGAAAATGCCCTTGCTTTAGCAAAACATCTGGAGAAACACCCGAAGGTAGCCTGGGTTTCCTTCTCCGGATTGGAAAAGGACAGCCAGCACGCTTTAGCGAAGAAGTATCTTCCGAACGGCTCTTGCGGTGTCATTTCCTTTGGCGTAGTTGGCGGAAGAGAAGCGGCTGTAAAGTTTATGGACTCTCTGAAGCTCGCGGCTATCGTTACGCACGTTGCGGATTCCAGAACCTGTGTGCTACACCCGGCATCTACCACCCACAGACAGATGAACGATGAAGAGCTTCTGGCAGCAGGCGTATCTCCTGATTTAATCAGAATGTCGGTAGGAATTGAAGATATTCAGGATCTCATTCAGGATGTGGATCAGGCGTTAGAAAAATAAAATAAAACTCTGAATTTTTTACATAAGAAAAACAAACTAGAGAAAGACCGATGAAATGGGGGATTGCCTATTTTGTTGGCCTTTTTTTCTAGGACTTATTATATCTTGACGGATGAATTAATCTTCAACTATACTTTATACAGATGCGCCAAATACTCGGAAATATAAAAGCCAAATACTCGGAAATATAAAAGCCAAATACTCGAAAATATAAAAGCCAAATACTCGAAAATATAAAAAGAAAATACTCATTATAAGCTTTTATTCTAACATAAATAATCTAGTTTTTGTATACCGAAAGTTATCGGTGATTTGAATTATATTATCAATAGGATTTTACAACTAGGAGGAATCATAATGAAAGAATATTACCCGAGGGTTTCGGATAGACTTTTGTTAGAACACTTAGAGTCGAAAGGGGCCGTGCTAATTGAAGGGCCGAAGTGGTGTGGAAAGACAACTTCCGCAAAACATGTAGCAAAAAGTGTTATCGAAATGGATAGCCCTGATAAGACGGAACAGTAT
>JABZIV010000065.1 GCA_015258095.1 Lachnospiraceae bacterium | reverse complement strand
TAACAATACTGTTTTGGAAGAAGGCGCAGCGTATTCCGACGGAGGAAGAGTGCTCTCCGTCACCACCATGGGAGAAAGCCTTTCCGCCTGCCGGGAGAAGATTTACGCTCACATCGGAGAAATCCACTTTGATGGCGCGACGTACAGAACGGATATCGGAATTCCGGTGGAATAGGAGGACCTTCGACAGTACTTTGTATGAAAAATAAAATACAGATTAAGAAAACTCTTTCTGAAAAGTAAGAAAAATTGTGGTATAGTAGGCGGGAGCAGATTTTCAGATAGAAGGATTATTATTCATGGCAGATAAGCATAAACCGGGAAGCGGAGAGAGAAAGTTTCGAGATCGTAGTCAGATTCGCAGGGGTACAGACCCCGCTCAATATAGAACAAAAAGAAAGCGTCCTCTTACGGAAGAAGAAAAGCGTCTTCTGATGCGTAGAAGAGCAAGAAGGAAAAGAGAAGCGGAAGCCAGAAAGGCGAGGGTTCTTTTTGCTCTTGTGCTTGTCTTCGTGTTGTTTGTTGTTTTTCAGGCCTTTTCTTTTACTTCCCGTCTCATTCGAAAGAGCAGGGAAAAGCAGAAGGCGGAAACGGAAGTTGCGGTAGAGAGCAGCACGGAACAGTCCGAAGAGAGTACGGAAGAGACCACGGAAACCCCCGGGGAGGGAGAAACCAATGCGGAAGGGATGGTCTTCTCCGGAGGACGGTATATCGATCCGACGAAGCCGATGGTAGCACTGACCTTCGACGACGGACCGGATGTACAGGTGGATGGTGCGCTCATGGATGAACTGGAAAAGGTAAACGGCAGAGCGACCTTCTTCGTTGTGGGAACCCGAGTAGAGAAGTTCCCGGAAGACATCAAGAATACCGTAGCAAGAGGACATGAGATTGGCAATCATTCTTATGATCACGATATTCATTTGAGTCAAAAGGGACAGGACTATATCCGTAATGAGTTTGATAAGACGGATGCCGCGGTAGAGAAAGCTGCCGGGGTCACACCGGCTCTTGTACGCCTTCCCGGAGGAAATATCAGTAACGATGTGAAGGCTGTAGTGAAGAAACCGCTGATTTTCTGGACGATTGATACGGAAGACTGGCGTTCAAGGGATGCGGAGAAGACCAAGAATACGATTCTTTCCCAGGTAAAAGACGGGGACATCGTGTTGATGCATGCTCTGTACCTTTCCACAGCCGAGGCTTGTAAGACGGTGATTCCCGAATTACATGCGAGAGGCTATCAGCTGGTAACCGTTTCGGAGTTGATTAAGTTCCGCGGACAGGATGTGCAGGGAGGAAACGGAGTGCAATACAAAGCGTTCCCGCCACTGGCCACGCCGGAGACAGGCTCTGCGATGGTGAGCGGCGGAGAACCTGCAAGTTCGGAGAGCGCTGCGGCGAAGAGCGGTTCCCTTACGGAAAGCACGAAGAAAGAAAGCACAAAGGAAAGTACGGGAAAGAGCAGCGAAAAGAGCGAGAAGTCGACAAAGGCCGACAAGAATAAGAAGACGGAAAGTAAAGCGGCTTCGGAGAAGAAAAGCAGTGCAGAGCACACGAAAGAAAGCGGCAATGTCGTGGAAAGCCCGGGAAGCACGGTAGAGAATAAGAACGGAGAGAAGACAGGAAAAGAAAGCACGCAACAGACAGCCGGGAATATTTCCGGGGCGATTGATGCGGAAGATCCGCACTAGACTATTAAGGAGAGCAGTTGCTGTCGAAGAATAAAGTGGGGGAGAAGGATGCTCCCTCACTTTCTTCGGGAAAAGAAGTATACGGGAAAGAGATTTTCATGGATTTTACTGGATACGACAAGAAAATACGCGATTTGGCGGAAAAGATAGAGGTACAGTATACCCTCTTTGATGAGGGGATTTTTCACAACCTGGGATTGCTTCTCGGGCTTGCGGAGGAAATCAGCGATACTGCTCTGTTAGGGTACGTTTACTATCAGCTTGCGGACGCTTACTACAGTTTCCATTTTGATGTGGACAGTATGCAGAAGTACCTGTCTTTGGGTATTAAGGTGCAGCAGGAAGAAGAGGAGTATTCTCTTTTGGCTAAGTCTTACAATCTCTTAGGGATTACGGAGTTTTTGCGGGGAAACTTTGGGCTTTCCTTCGATTATTTCATGTCTTCTTTGGAATACTGCAAAGAAATCGAACCGGTGGACAGCAGTTTGAGGGGCATCATCAATTCGAACATCGCGCGGCTTTATTTTACTTTGAACGATTACGACCATGGAAGGTACTATGCGGAAGAAGCATTGTACGATATCAGCGGGAGTACTGCGGACGGTGCTTATCTTTCCAATATGATCGGCATTTATGCCTTCCTCGGCAATATTTATCTCCGGCGAAGCGGAGACGTCCGTGCAGCAAGAGCCTGCATGGAATCGATTCTGGAAGTCAGTAAGAATTCTCCTTACAGAAGCGAGTTGATGGGCGGGCTCGATGTGCTTATTTTCTCCATTCGTTTATCACATTATGAAGGGAAAATGGCAGAGCGGGACCTGCTGATTCATCGTTTTTCCGACAAGGCGGTTCTGTCCGCGATACGTGCCAATATGGTGGAGGACGTCTGCTATCTGGCGGAGTTTTTCCTGGAAATCGGAAAGATAGAAGAAAGCAAGCGGATTCTGGAACTCCTGAGAGGAAGGATTTCGGAGATTAATTTGCCGGAGTTGGAGAAACGTTTTGTAGAATCGGAGATTCTCTACTATGAAAAGACAGGGGAAGTGGAGAAGCGAAATGAGACCTGTTATCGCTATTATCTCTTAGTGAAAGAGCAGGATCAGGAGAAGGTTTCCGCCTTTCTTTTTGCCTTGGGGATTCGAAAAGACCTGGAAGACCTGAAAGAGCAGAATGCGTTTATGGAAGAGGAGAACGTTCGTCTCACAAAGAAGGCGGAGTATGATGAGCTCACAGGTCTACCGAACCGCTATCATCTCCGTTTTTATGCGGATGCCGCTTTTGAACGGGCTTATAATGCAAGGACAAACTTTGCCCTCGAGATGGTCGATGTCGATTATTTTAAACAGTACAATGATTTTTACGGGCACCAGAAAGGCGATGAGTGCCTGAAATTGGTTGCCGGAGAGATTAAGAAGCTCTGCCAGAAGAATCCGGCGATTTATGCGGCGCGGTATGGCGGAGATGAATTTATCCTTATCTATGAGAATATGACGGATGAAGAGGTGCTCGCTTATGCAAGAGAACTGGGCGATGCCGTAAAAGGCCTACATTTAAGTCGAGCGGATGAACAAGGAGGAGAAATCACCATTTCCCAGGGCATCCGAAATTCCGTACCGTTGAAGAAAAACAGGGTGTGGGACTACACCTTCTCGGCGGATACGGCGCTCTATCGTGTCAAAGGAAAGGAAAGAGGCGGTATCCGTCTGATTCACAGAGCCAAGCTCGAAGGCGAAAAGATGTACGTCTAGACTTTCTTCAAGGCCTGTTTTATGGTTCCTCCGCCGACTACGATGTCTCCGTCGTAAAGGACGACAGCCTGCCCCGGCGCTACGGCGCGTTCGGGTTTTTCGAATCGTACTTTCACTGTGCCGTCTTCTTCGCAGGATACAAAAGCGGGAACGGGCTTTGCATTGTAACGGGTTTTTGCCGTGACCGGATATTCCGTCTTCGGCGGGGCCATACTGATCCAGTTGAAGTCGTACGCCAAGAGTCCTTCGGAGTGGAGTCCTTCTTTCGTACTCAGAATCACCTGATTTTTTCCTAAGTCTTTTCCGACGACGTACATGGGTTCTTTCAGGGCAAGGCCGAGTCCCTTTCGCTGCCCGATGGTGTAGCGTACAATACCGCGATGCTTTCCGAGCTTCTGCCCGCTCTCATCCACAAAATGTCCTTCGGGATAGGGCTTTCCCCGAAATTTTTCCAGAAAATCACCGTAATCCCCGTTTGTTACAAAACAAATATCCTGCGAGTCCGGTTTATCCGCATTGAAAAAACCGCTTTTCTCCGCGATGGCACGGATTTCTTCTTTACTTTCATATTCCCCCAAAGGAAACATACTGTGCTTTAATTGTTCCTGACTTAGGAAATACAGTACATAACTTTGGTCTTTCTTTTCCTCCTTTGCTTTTAAAAGAAGATAACGGTCTTTTTCCTTGTCATAACGGATACGGGCATAATGTCCGGTCACGATATAGCGACAGCCGAGTTCTTCCCCTTTTTTATAGAGCTTCTCATGCTTCATAAAACGGTTGCAGCGAATGCAGGGATTCGGCGTTCCTCCGGCTTCATAGGTCTCTACAAATGGGAGAATCACTTTCTTCTGAAAATCATCCTTGAAATTCAGGACATAGTACGGG
>JABZIV010000064.1 GCA_015258095.1 Lachnospiraceae bacterium | reverse complement strand
TACACTTCCTCGTTGCCTAGGCATGCTCGGGACTTTCACCCGTTAGAGCGCGCCCATGGCGCGCGAACCAAAAAAAGACTACCCAAGCCTTTGACTTGAGTAGTCTTTAGAAATTTCATTATGCACCGAACTGGATGGAATCCAGCTTTACGCCCGGGCCCATGGTAGAAGTCAAGGTAATGGACTTCATATAAGCACCCTTTAAGCTGGACGGACGAGCCTTTACAATCGCCGCCATCAAAGCATCCAGGTTGGACTTCAGCTGTTCCTCTGTGAAGGAAGCCTTTCCAACAGGAACATGGATGATGTTTGCCTTATCCAGTCTGTATTCCACCTTACCGGCTTTGGTATCTTCAATGGCCTTCGTTACATCCATTGTAACGGTACCAAGCTTCGGGTTCGGCATCAAGCCCTTCGGTCCGAGTAAACGTCCGATTCGTCCGACAACACCCATCATATCCGGTGTCGCGATAACGACATCATAGTCAAACCAACCGCCCTGAATCTTCGGTACAAGGTCCTCACCGCCTACAAAGTCAGCGCCTGCTGCAAGAGCCTCATCCGCCTTTGCATCCTTTGCAAATACTAAAATGCGAACCTTCTTACCGGTTCCTGCAGGAAGAACAACAGAACCTCTAACCTGCTGGTCGGCGTGACGTCCGTCACAACCGGTACGGATATGTAATTCTACAGTCTCATCGAACTTTGCAGTTGCATTCTTCTTTACCAGTGCAATTGCATCCGCTTCACTGTACTTAACCTGTCTATCTACAGCCTTTGCCACTTCGGCATATCTCTTACCCTGTTTCATGAACTATCGCCTCCCCTTCTTATTGTTCTACGTTGACACCCATGGATCTGCAGGTTCCTGCGATCATGGACATGGCAGCTTCGATCGATGCAGCATTTAAGTCTTTCATCTTCGTTTCTGCAATCTTCTGAAGGTCAGCTTTGGAAATCGTTGCAACTTTATTCTTATTGGGCTCGCCGGATGCCTTCTGCAGCTTACATGCTTTCTTGATGAGAACAGCAGCCGGAGGAGTCTTCGTAATAAAGCTGAAACTTCTATCCGCATAAACCGTGATAACAACCGGGATGATCATGTCGCCTTCATTGGCCGTTCTTGCATTGAACTCCTTTGTAAATGCAACAATGTTCACACCGTGCTGTCCTAAAGCCGGACCAACGGGGGGAGCCGGAGTTGCTTTTCCAGCGGGAATCTGTAACTTGATGTAACCTTCTACTTTCTTTGCCATATAGGCACCTCCTTGTGGTAATTACGGGTAAACCCTCCCACGAGCTTGCTTTGCAAGCGGTGGCTAAAAAATGTAATCCATGGGATAAAATCCCTCGGGTATTACCAAATCTTATCTTAACTTCTGTACTTCACCATAAGACAATTCAACGGGAGTATCCCTGCCGAACATCTCTACATTGATGGTGACAGTCTTCTTCTGGTCATTGATCTGTGTGATAACGCCAATGGTATCTCTCCATGTTCCGGAGGTTACCGTAACCGTATCTCCTACAGCAAAATCAACCAGAACCTCGGACTTTCTATAACCAAGGGTTAGAATCTCTTCCTCGGAAAGCGGTACCGGCTTGGATCCAGGACCCACAAAGCCCGTTACGCCTCTGGTGTTTCGAACAACGTACCAAGTCTCATCATTCATCACCATGTTCACGAGAACATAGCCCGGAAACATCTTCTTGTCCGTCTTCTTCTCTACACCGTTCTTCACTTCAATAACCGGTTGCATGGGAACGCTGACCTCTAAAATCACATCTTGAAGGCCACGGTTATCAATGGTTTTCTCCAAATCCATCTTGACCTTATTTTCATAACCCGAATACGTATGTGCTACATACCAGCGGGCTTCTGTGTTTTTCTCTGCCATCTTCCCACCTTTACTTTACAAGAACAAATCCCAGACCCCACTTCATCGCAATATCCAGGCCGGTAATCAATGCACCGATGAGGACACTAATAGCAATCGTAGCAATAGACTCCTTGATGACATCCTGCTTTGTGGGAAAAACAATCTTCTTGTATTCCGTTTCCAAACCGGCAATAAAGGAACGCAGTCCGGATTTCTTCTCTTCTTGCATTACTTTGTCTCCTTATGCAACGTGTGCTTTTTGCAGAACTTGCAATACTTCGTCACTTCCATACGCTCAGGATGCAATTTCTTCTCCTTCGTGATGAAGTAATTTCTTTGCTTACATTCTGTACATGCTAATATAATCTTTGTACGCACGGCTTTCACCTCCAATGATTTTTAACTTCGCATGACTACGAAATTAGTGCATAAAAAATAGGGCTTTGCCCCAAGTGCTATGCCAGTCTAGCATGCAGGACACGCCCCGTCAAGTGCTTTCTCTTCCAAATACAGTGGTAAAAACGCCCGAACTATCCTTTTCCCTTCAAAGAAACCTCCGTCTTATAGTGTTTTGTCGCTTTCAGGAACTTCCCGAAGACATCCTTCGTCTTTACTTTTAACGTGGACGTATTCTTACAGGGGTGCGCACAAAGGTACTCCTCTTTCAGAAGATCACGGTCCACGAGAAGTTCCACCAAATCCTCTTCGTCATTCATGAGTCCGAACACGGAAGCGGAACCCGGCGTACAATGCAAGACCTTCTCCATCTCTGAAGGCTCCGCAAAAGACAAGTGTCCACAGCCGATGGCACCCGAAAGTTCTTTCGTGACAAACGCTTTATCCCCCGGCATCATCAAAAGATAGTAAAAGCTGTGTTTGCTATTGGTAAGAAGAAGATTCTTACACACCTTGGCTTGCAGTGCCTCTTCAACTGGAGCACAAGCCTCCATAGTGTGAGCCGCCTCATGGTCTACCCGCTCGTAAGAGATGCCGAGCTTATCCAGAACATCATAAACCGCAATCTCTTTCTCTTCTCTTCCCGCAAGGTCTTTCGGTCTTCCCGTCTGTACTTCCAACTGCATTCTTCCTCCTTATTCTGAAAATCTCCATTACGAAAGCCAATATGATCTGAACTGAATCGGTCTGAACTGAACCGGTCTAAAATGAACCGGTCTCGGACAGTCCTTTTTCTCTGTCCGGATTGTTTTTATTTTATCATAGATTGGACAAAAATACACGGAAACGAATCCGTTCTCTACATAAAACAGAATCTTTAACTTTCCTATTGTTTTATTTAAAAATAACGATAAAATAATACTGCTTTACATCATTTTTAGGAGGATACATTTGATTCATGAAAAGTAAAACAATTATGGCGGTCGCAGAATCTCTGGGACTGAAATACCTGGAGGACATCGGAGAAGCCGCAGGTATTTTTAACGGATACTATCTCTCCATCCGCTATACCGGCAAATACCATTGCTGCTCTTTTTCCCTGTCCCAGATGGGAAATCATCCCAGTAAAGACTTGATGAAGCTGATTCGGAAAGACATTAAAGCGGTACAGAACATCGATTTGTCCGGATACCTCATCAGTGCGGATATCAAGAGTGGATTGACCAATAAGGGGACCATTCAGAATATGATTGACGGGATCGCCGAACTCGTTGCCCATTTTGCCGAAAACGACTTAGTAAACTGTAGTGAAGTAAACGGGGAGGAAGAAGGTATTTCCCTCTATTGTCTGAACGGAAGAACCCATTTCTTCACCAGAGCACAGTTCGATGTCTTAAGACTGGATGCAGACGAAAAACGGCAGAAGGAGGAAAGCCGCGGTGTAGTCGGCATTATTCTCGGCATCTTCGGTGCTCTCGTCGGTGCTTTTATCGGCGCCATATTCGTCTTCTTCATCGCAAGACTCGGCTATGTATCGCTTTACGGCGGTGTCATCATGGGCTTTACAACGGTTCTCGGCTACAAGATCTTTGCCGGTCGTTTCGGACTGATCGGTATCCCCATCTGTCTCGCATTTATGGCAGGAATGGCCTATTTCGCAAACCGTCTCGACTTTGCCTTTCTCTTATCCGATGCTATCTACGAGGATTTCCACCACGTCATCGATTGTTTCCAATATATGCAGGAAATTTTTAGTGCAAATGATCCGCAGGTTGCCGCAAGCTATCACAGAAACCTTTATCAGCTTTGGGCATTCACCATGGGAACCGGCGCTATCGGTACCATTGCAACCTACTTCGCAGATAAGAAGGCGCTGCCGTCCTATCCGATTCTGAATGAAAGCCATAGTGTTCCTCTGGCAGGAAGCTATACCGCCTCTCCGGATTTGAGCGCGCTTTCCAATCTCAGTGAATATGCTAACAACGTCAATACAGAGGATAGTGAGAACGCTTCCGTAACAAACTCGTATGAAGATTCTTCCTCTACAAATGAGAACTAAAAGCATTTTGCAGAATCAATCCACCACACTGTGAAACTGCTTCTATAATAAAGCAAAGAAAAAGACTAACTATTAATGGTCAAGCATAAAATTAAGATTTTCAGAATAAAATACGGAAACGTATTTTAGATAGATTAGTACATTGAAAACTGTATGACGAATAGAGCATCAGCGATGATGCTCTCAGAAAAGATTATGAGCTAATTTACTTATAAAGGCTGATATGACGTATGGGTTATTTCCATCCGAAAGATGGTTCTGACAAGCTTTTTAACCACATGGCTTATTGCGACATAGTAGTGCTTGCCCTCTGCCCGCTTTTTTGACAGATAGAGCCTGAATCGCTCGTCCCATACAGAAGCATATATAGC
>JABZIV010000063.1 GCA_015258095.1 Lachnospiraceae bacterium | reverse complement strand
GTTCATCCACAATTCCCTCGCACAAGGGCTTTTCCGGGCCGACAAGCACAAAGTCCACGTGCTCCTTTGCAAATTTTACGATTTCCTCGTTATTCCCAAGGGAAAGATTCTCTGCATAGCGGGCTGTCCCCGCATTTCCCGGACAGCAATACAGCTTTTCGCAGAGCGAACTATCCTGCAATTTTTTGCAAAGCGCATCCTCCCGACCGCCATTTCCCACAACCAATACGCGCATAGTACAGCCCCCTTTCATTTATATGCTATAAACTCTTCATTTCTTGAAAGCCGAGTCCTATAGTGCCTCGATGCTCCGATAGATTTCACACCTTTTAGTGTCTAAAATGCCGAATATGGGTCATCACCAAACTAATCCCGTACTGATCGCAGAGTTCAATCACTTCCGGATCCTTCACGGAGCCGCCCGGCTGGATCACCGCACGAATCCCGTTTTTCTGTAACAATTCCACCGTATCGTTAAAGAAGAAGCCGTCGGAGGCAAGCACTGCCCCGGAGAGCTTTCCTTCCGCACGGGAAAGCGCTTCCTCTACTGCCCAGGAGCGTCGTACCTCTCCCTGCCCGATGCCGAGCGTTGCGCCGTCCTTTACCAGTACCGCACCATTGGAAGCGACCATTTTTACCGCCTTAAAGCCAAAAAGCAAATCCCGCATTTCCTCTTCTGTGGGCTTCCGCGCACTGACCACTTCCATTTCTTCCGAAAGATTCGCATCGTCATAGTCCTGTACCAAAATGCCTCCCAGCACTTCTTTCACCGTCTTCTTCGGAAGGGAGAAGGTGGACAAGTTCGGCATCACAATCACACGCAGATTTTTCTTCTCTTCCAGAATGGAAAGGGCCTCTTCCTCATAAGCCGGTGCAATCACGATTTCCATAAAAAAGGAATGTAAAACCTCTGCGATATGCTTGCTTACCGGTCGATTCAAGGCAAAAATCCCTCCGAAGAGAGAGGTTGCATCACAGGCATAAGCCTTATCGAAGGCTTCATCAATCGTTTCCCCGATTCCTATTCCGGCAGGATTGTTATGCTTGGTGCCCACCACTGCCGGCTCGGAAAATTCCTTTACAAAGCGAACCGCATTGTACATATCCGTATAATTATTGTAGGACAGCTCCTTTCCGTGAAGCTGCTTCCATTCTGCCCCATTTTCCTCGTATACCTTCTCGTAAAATGCGGCATTCTGGTGGGGGTTCTCCCCATATCTTAGGCTTGTACCCAAGCGATAGCTCATGCTCAGGTACTCCGGGTTAAAGACAGAGAGTCGATTATTAAAGTACTCGGAAATCAGCGCATCATAATAGGCGGTATAACGGAAGGCCTTCGCCGCCATTTGCTCCCGATAAGAGAGGTTATTTTTTCCCTCCCGAAGGCGAAGAAGCACCTCTTCATAATCTCCGGCATCCGTTACCACAAGAACATCCCGAAAATTCTTTGCCGCGGCGCGAATCATGGAAGGTCCGCCGATATCGATATTTTCCACCTGCTCTTCCTCACTCACCCCTTCCTTCCGAAGTACCTTTTCAAAGGGATAGAGATTATTTACCACAAGGTCAATGGAGTCGATTCCCAACTCTTCCACGGTTTTTTGATGCAGTGCGCTCTCTCTTCGATACAAGATTCCGGCATGGATACGGGGATGCAGCGTCTTCACCCTCCCATCCAAAATTTCCGGAAAGCCGGTCAGTTCGGAAACCTCTTTCACTTCCACTTCTTTTTTCAATAATTGATAGGTTCCCCCCGTGGAAATCAGCTGATAGCCTAAATCCTTTAAGCCTTTACAAAATTCCACAATGCCGTTCTTATCAAAAACACTGATTAATGCTGTCTTCATACTTCCTCCCGAATAAAGGCACGTTCTCCCTGCCAAAACACCCGATCTTCCAAACACGCTTTCACAGCAGCCGGTAGAATGCGATGCTCCACTTCCAAGACCTTTCCTGCAATCTCTTCCGGACCGTCTGCTTCCAAAACGGGAACCACCTCCTGTAGTAGGATTGCCCCGCCGTCCACTACTTCACTGACAAAATGCACCGTCGCGCCGCTCCATTTCACTCCGGCACGATACACCGCTTCATGCACCCGCATCCCGTAAAACCCGGGGCCGGAGAAAGCCGGAATCAGAGAGGGATGAATATTTACAATATGCCGGGGGAAATGACGGATAAACGCCGGTGTGAGTATCTTCAAAAAGCCGGCGAGCACAATCCACTCCACTTCTCTCTTTTTCAACTCTTCCAAAAGCACGCTGTCATAGTCCCCTTTCGGAAGCACCATAGTCTCTATTCCCTTCCTCTTCGCTCTTTCCAGTCCATAGGCATCCTCCCGACTGGAAACCACAAGGCGGATTACGCCGCTCTTTTCATGCACCGAATCGATAAGGGACTGTAAATCCGTTCCTCCTCCCGAAATAAACACTGCTATTTTCTTCATTTTGCTCCCTTAAAATACTGTACCCCGCTGTAAAACAGATTCTGGGGATTCGGAATTCGACGATTCCGATACAGTCCCTCGCCATAGCGTTCGCTGTGTCCCATTTTCCCGAGGATCAAGCCGTCTTCCGAAACCATGCCCTCGATACCGTACAAAGAGCCGTTGGGGTTGAACTTTCCGTTCAGGCTTGCATTTCCGTCAAAGTCCGCATACTGGAACGCCGCAAGATGCTTCCACTTCTCAATGGATTTCCCCATGAGCTTCCCTTCGCCATGAGAAAAGACCACGTCATGCATCTCTCCTAAGCGGAAATGCCGTGTCCATGCACTGTTCGTATTGGACACCCTGGTAAAGGCGGTAGTGGATACATGGTGCATACAGTCATTATGGTACAGCGTTAAATCCTCCTCGGTTAAATCCCGAATCTCTCCATAGGGAAGTAAGCCGGATTTTAAGAGGGCCTGGAAGCCGTTACAGATTCCAAGGATGAGACGCTTTTTCTTTAAATGGCTATGAACCGCCTCTTTCACCTTCTCATTTTTCAGGAAATTCACAATAAACTTGGCTGAGCCGTCCGGCTCATCTCCGCTGGAAAAGCCGCCCACAAACATCAGGATATGGGCGCCCTTTAACTTCTCCACGAACTCTTCCATGCTTTCCTTTAAATCCTGCTCTCTTTTATTCCGGATAATGACCGTTTCCACCACTGCTCCCTCCTTTTGGAAGGCACGGGCGCTGTCATACTCGCAATTCGTTCCCGGAAAGACAGGAATCAGGACTTTCACCTGCTCCACCTTTTCCGGATAGAAAAACGCTCTTTCCGTATCTTTGGACAGGTTCTCACAATTTTCCTTCTCCAAATTCACGTACTCCGGATAAAGCTTTTCAAAGGTGCCGGTATAGGTTCTCCGTAAGCTCTCCTTATCGAATGGCTCTCCATTCGCAAGAATGTCCTCTTCCACCGTTCCGATCTTACGGAAAGGCAGGTCGGTGACACCGGCTTCAATAACCATGGAGCCCGGCTGAAAGTCTGCAAGGTCTTCCATCGTGACGTGAAAACCTAAATCATTTCCTACTGCCATCTTGTAAAGGGCGGAAAAGGCGGAGCCTTCCTCTAAAACATAGACGGAACAAACCTTTTTCTCCGAAATATAGCGGTGTAGGAGATCATACCGGGCTACCGTCTCCGCTATATTCGGAAAGCCTCTCTCGTCCTTTGCGAGCGGCAGGAAATATAAGGTGTTTCCGCAGCTTTTTAACTCCGGTGTAAGCACCTGATCTACCTTCACCGTACTACAGGCAAAGGAAATCAAGGTTTCTACCACATGGAGATCATTAAAAGTACCGGACATACTGTCCTTTCCCCCGATAGCGGAGATCCCCAAAGCTCTCTCGGCGTGCAATGCGCCGAGCAACGCTTCCGTCGCCATGCCCCACTTCTTACTATCTGTTCCCAGCTTCTCGAAGTACTCCTGACAGGAAAGATAGAGAGTCTTTCTGTCGCCTCCTACCGCATAGACCTTGGCAACAGAGAGAAGAACCGAATAAAGCGCGGATAAAAAGGGAGAATAGTGGGAAATCTTCGGAATAAAGCCGTAAGTTAAAACGGTCGCCACATCACTATCAAATCCAAGAGTGGGAAGCGCCTGGACGGAAGCCTGCACCGGCGTTAATTCTTCCTTTCCCGTAAAGGGCATCAGCACCGTTGTTGCCCCGATACTGCTGTCAAAGTTCGTAGCGAGTCCCTTCTGAGACGCCACATTTTTCTCTGAAAGTTCTTTATCTGCCTGTTCTTTATGAAAATCTTGATGGAGGAATGGATTCTCCTCAGGATGATCCGTTAAAACAGCCTCTCTATGCTGCCGTACCCCGGAGGTCTCCAGGAAAGAGGCCTTTAAATCCACCACCTTTTCCTTTCCCATAAACATTTCCAGTCGACTTCGATCGGTTACCGTCGCCACATGGGCATATTCGATATTTTCCTCTTCACAGGCCTTTACGAATGACCGGTAGTCCTTTTCCGAAACCACCACCGCCATTCTTTCCTGGGATTCACTAATGGCAATTTCCGTGGCATTTAAGCCCTGATACTTAAGGAGCACCTTGTCCAGATGAATCTCCATTCCGGGACTGATTTCTCCGATAGCAACGGCAACCCCGCCGGCACCGAAATCATTACATTTTTTAATCAGACAGGAGACTTCCGGACGACGGAAAAGTCTTTGTATCTTCCGCTCTTCCGGGGCATTTCCCTTCTGTACCTGGGAAGCCATGGTGTGAAGAGAGGCACTGGTATGCACCACACTGGAGCCGGAT
>JABZIV010000062.1 GCA_015258095.1 Lachnospiraceae bacterium | reverse complement strand
CTTCTCGGTGCAGCAGGGGCAGTGGAAGCCATCTTTTCCGTATTGAGTCTCCGGGAAGGTTTTATTCCGGGCACCATGAATTATCAGGTAAAAGATGAGGAACTGGACTTGGATTATGTACCGAACAAGGGAAGAGAAGCGGAGATGGAATATGCGCTTTCGAATTCTCTGGGATTTGGCGGGCATAATGCCTGTCTCATCTTTAAAAAGTAGTTTGGTCTTATCCGGAATAGTTTATCCGAAAGAGCCGCGGGACAGCTTGCAGCAGGGAAAGGAATAGAGTATGGGAAAACTAAATATAGAAGAGATTGAAGCGATTCTTCCGCACAGAGCACCGTTTCTTCTTCTGGACACGGTGGAAGAACTCGTACCGGGAGAATATGCCGTAGCAAGGAAGTGTGTTTCGGCAAATGAGCCTTTCTTTCAGGGGCATTTTCCGGGATACAAGGTTATGCCGGGCGTATTGATTGTGGAGGCACTTGCGCAGACCGGTGCGGTTGCCCTTCTTTCTTTGCCGGAAAATAAAGGGAAAATTGCCCTTTTCGGGGGAATCAAGAACTGCCGCTTTAAGACCCAGGTGCGGCCGGGAGACGTACTCACCTTGACCTGCCGCCTGACGAACCGGAAGGGACCGATCGGCATCGGGGAAGCGGAAGCGACGATAGAGGGGAAGACGGCGGTGAAGGCGGAGCTTACTTTCGCCATCCGGGATTAAGAGAAAGCGCATGGAAAAAGGGATGAAGCTTTCTATAAAAAATTTTTCACACAAATTTATATAAAAAAATTGCTTTAGTATTGGCATTCCCTTTTGAATCTGTTAAAATTTAACAGATTCATTTTTTGACTTTTCTATTTTTAAGAAAAGTATAATGCGATAGCAGATTTTCGAAAAGAGAGAACGCCATGTTTAAAGATGTCATTTTGGACTTGTATAATAAGTTTAGGATTTATTTTTATATGCAGGTCTTTGCCAAGTTCGAAAAAAGAGAAGCGAGCCTGACCACGGTGGAGAGCTACAGCGTGGAGTGTATTAAGGCACTGGGAGAGCCGACGGTACAGGAATTTGCCATTATGATGGGGATTTCCGCGCCGAACGCGGCATATAAAGTGAATGCCCTGATGGAGAAAGGCTATATCGAGAAGATTCAGGATGAAAATGATCATCGGGAGTTTCATCTTCGCCCGACGAAGAAGTTTTGGGACTATTATGAGGTGTCTTACCGTTATGTGGAGAAGGTGGAGGAACGTTGCCGTCAGCGCTTTTCGAAGGAAGACTTGGCTAAACTGGAAGAGATGCTTCGCATTATCACGACAGAACTGATGCCGGAACTCGATGTGATGAAGTTTACGAAAGAAGGCGCGGAGAGACACATCAGCATCGGCGCGGACGAGGAAACAGAATAAAGTCGAAGGCGTCGGGTAAAGCGGAGAGGAAATCCTTGTTGCGGAAAAGACAGACAGGAAGAGAAGCGAAAAGGAAGAGAATCGAAAAAGAAGAGAACGGAAGAGGAAGAACCGAAGAGGAAGAACCGAAGCGGAAGAGTCTGACCGCGAATCCCTAAAATGGAAGGGGTTCGCGGTTTATTTTATCTTCTCTAACGGGTGTAATTTCCTTGCACTTCCTCTTTTCTCTGTGCTAATATAAGTCGGTATATGCCTTCGGAAAAAAAGGCGAAATCTTTTGCAAAGGAAGTACAAAATGAACAAGAAATCAAAGGCCATACTGAAGCTCATCGTTGTCCTTGTTCTGACCGGAGCATTCTGCGTCTTGGGATACCTCAACGCGAAGAATATCAAACTCGGTCTGGATTTAAACGGCGGTGTTTCTATCACGTATCAAACTGTGGACGAGAACCCGACGAAGGAGCAGATGAGTGACACTGTCTACAAACTGCAACTGAAGGCGCAGGGGTATTCGGATGAAGCACAGGTTTATCAGGAAGGAAAGAACCGAATCAACATTGATATCCCGGGTGCTACGGATGCCAATGCCATTTTAGAGGAACTGGGAGAGCCGGGAACCCTCGAATTCGCCGATGAAAACGGGAATGTCCTTCTGACCGGTGATGATGTAAAGACGGCTACGGCGGGAATGACAAATGAAAACAATAAGAAAGAGTATGTCATTGAGCTGAACTTTACCGAGGCGGGAGCGAAGAAATTTGCGGAAGCGACGAAGAACAATGTCGGAAAACGCATTTTTATTATCTATAACAATGATGTGATTTCTTCCCCGAACGTCAAAGAAGCCATCAATGGCGGACAGGCGAGCATCAGCCCGATAGAGTCCTATGAGGAGGCAAACAACATTGCATCGACGATTCGTATCGGTGCGCTTCCCGTTAAGCTCACGGAGCTTCGTTCCAATGTAATCGGAGCAACACTCGGTGTAGAAGCCATTTCCACCTCTTTGAAGGCGGCAGCTATCGGTATCGCTTTGGTTATTCTTTTCATGCTTTTTGTTTACCGGCTTCCGGGACTGGCTTCTTCTATTGCGCTGGTGCTGTATGTCGGCTTGGAAATCGTGCTTTTGCAGGCCTTCGAGGTCACGCTTACCCTTCCGGGTATTGCCGGCGTCATCCTCTCCATCGGTATGGCAGTGGATGCGAATGTCATTATCTTTACCAGAATCAAAGAAGAACTCGGAAACGGGAAGGCTACGGATAAGGCCATCAAGGCAGGTTTTGAGAAGGCGCTTTCCGCTATTCTCGACGGAAATATTACGACCCTGATTGCGGCTGCGGTGCTTTACCTCCGCGGAACGGGAACGGTTCGAAGCTTTGCAACGACCCTTGCCATCGGTATTGTGGTATCCCTGATTACGGCACTGTTTGTGACGAGAGCGCTGCTCAACGCCTTCTATGAATTCGGTGCGGAGAATCCGAAATTGTACGGCGTGAAGAAAGAAACAAAGATCATCAACTTCATCCGTTTCCGAAAAGTGGCTTACAGTCTTTCCGCACTGGTTATCGTATTCGGTTTTGTGATGCTTTTTATGAACAAGAAGAATACGGGCTATGTCTTTAACTATGATTTGGATTTCCGCGGCGGTTCTTCCACTACGATTACCTTTGATAAGGATATGAGTATGGCGGAGATTGATGAGAAGGTGATTCCGCTCTTTAGAGAAGCAACCGGGGGAAATGCCTCCGCACAGGCGGCAAAGGTTGCCGGAACCAATGAAGTCATTGTAAAGACAAGGACGATGACGACGGAAGAGAGGACAAAGCTCTATAACAGCATTCAGGATAAATTCTCTATTAAAGAAGACAAGATAGTAACGGAAAACATTTCCGGTGCCGTTTCCCGGGAGATGAAGGTGGATGCGGTTTGGGCACTTGCCATTGCGATTTTCTGTATGCTGATCTACATCTGGGTGCGTTTCCGGGATATCAAGTTCGCTTCAGCATCCGTTCTTGCGCTGGCACACGACGTGCTGGTGACCGTAACCTTCTATGCGGCGCTTCGCTGGGCGGTCGGATCGAACTTTATTGCCTGCATTCTTACGATTGTCGGCTACTCCATCAATGCGACGATTGTCGTCTTTGACCGTATCCGGGAAAATATCCGGAATGGCGATGTGAAGAAGAAAGGCTTGGATTATGCGGTAAATGAGGCGATTTCCAACACCCTTACCCGTTCCATCAATACTTCTCTGACCACTTTCATTACCGTATTCTGCCTCTATCTTTTCGGGGTAAGTTCCATTCGGGACTTCTCTATGCCGCTTATGGTAGGAATCATTTCCGGAGCATGGTCTTCCGTATGTATCGCCGGACCGCTTTGGTATGATTTTGTTCAATTTTCAAAGAAGAGGAAGAAATGAAATATGAGATTGTAGGACAGTGCGGAAGAGCGAAGTCTGCACACATGGAAACCGTGCACGGCGTGATTGAAACGCCGGTTTTCATGAATGTAGGAACCGTAGCGGCAATCAAAGGCGCCGTGTCCACCGATGATTTACGAAGCATCGGAACAGAGGTGGAACTCTCCAATACCTATCATCTTCATGTTCGTACCGGGGACAAGACCATCAAAGAACTTGGCGGTCTGCACCGTTTCATGAATTGGGATAAACCGATTCTTACGGATTCCGGCGGATTCCAGGTCTACAGTCTGGCAAAGACCGGCAGGAAGATTCGGGAAGAGGGCGTAGAGTTTCGCTCCCATATCGACGGCAGAAAGATCTTCATGGGACCGGAAGAGTCGATGGAGATTCAGTCGAACCTGGCTTCCACCATTGCAATGGCGTTTGATGAGTGCCCTCCCGCGCTTGCGGAGCGGGACTATATCGTGCCGTCCGTGGAGAGAACAACGCGCTGGCTTATCCGTTGCAAGGAGAAGATGGAGCGCTTGAATCAGGAAGAGGGAACGCTTAATCGGCAGCAGCTGCTTTTCGGAATTAATCAGGGAGGAATCCTTGCTGACGTGCGGATAGAGCACGCGAAGCGGATTTCGGAACTGGACCTTCCGGGCTATGCCGTCGGCGGACTGGCTGTCGGAGAGAGTCACGAAGATATGTATCGGATTTTGGACGAGGTTGTGCCACATCTCCCGAAAGAAAAGCCGACCTACCTTATGGGAGTAGGAACACCGGAGAATATGATTCAGGCGGTAGACAGGGGAATTGATTTCTTCGATTGCGTCTTTCCGAGCAGAAACGGACGGCATGGCCATGTATACCATGCTTTTGGAAAGTTGAATCTCTGGAATCTCGCGTATGAGAAGGATGAGCGTCCGATTGAGGAGGGCTGTGACTGTCCGGCTTGTAAGGGGATTCGTCTTCCGGACGGGAGCTACAGCGGAGGATATTCCCGTGCGTATATCCGTCATCTCCTGAAGGCGAAGGAAATGCTCGGGATGCGACTCTGCGTTCTGCACAATCTTTCCTATTACAATCGTCTGATGCGACAGATGCGGGAAGCGATACGGGCGTCCAATTGGGAGAACTGGCGGGACGAAGCTCTTAGGAAATTAAAAACACAGAATTCATAAAAGAAGCAGTACGGAATAAGATGCATCAAAGCAGGAAGAAAAAATAGAAAAGATAAGATGCAAAATAGAAAAGAAAAGACGCATTAAGTTGTGAACACGGAACAGAAAACAGAAGGAGACATTATGCAAAACATTGGCGTATTCGGAACAGTCATCTATGTGGTTTTAATCATCGGCATTTTTTACTTCATGGGCGTTCGTCCGCAGCAGAAGGAGAAGAAGAAGCAGCAGGAGTTGCTGAATTCTCTTGCTGTGGGAGACACGGTGCTCACGACTTCGGGATTTTACGGTGTGGTGATTGATCTTACGGAAGACACCGTGATTGTAGAATTTGGCGGAAATAAGAATTGCCGTATTCCCATGCAGAAAGCGGCAATCGTGCAGATTGAAAAAGCGAATTAAAGGGAC
>JABZIV010000061.1 GCA_015258095.1 Lachnospiraceae bacterium | reverse complement strand
CTGCCGCTATGTCCGCCGAAACTTCTCGTTCCGCCGGAAGGAATCGGTCTATCCGCACCGGCTACCTGCTGCACATTTTCCGAAGAAGAGAGTCCCTTTCCGTTTTCATACACGGCAACGCCGTCTTTTGTCCAGCGTCCGGCGCTGTCCACCGTATACCCGTCCGGTGTTTTGCCTCCGGTAAAAAGTTCACCATATTTTGCATTATCTTCCGCAATAAAATAATAGCAATAGCCGTCAATCCACTGCCACCCGCTAAGAAGTCTTCCCGTGAACTGCCCCGATTCCGTACTTAAGAAATAGGACTTCCCGTTCTGTGTTAACCAGCCGGTCTTCAGTGTACCGTCCTGTGGGAGGAGATAATACCAATCTCCGTTGTAGACTATCCAACCGTTCAACTTGTTTCCTGCATTGTCGAGAAAAGTCCACTTACTTCCCTCTGTCTTCCATGTGCCAACCGTTGCCGTTCTGCCCGTCTTCGCCAGAGCGGTGTAGGAAGGATTCAGCATCATGGACATGGCAGCGACAATCGCAATGGTTCGAAAACCTCGTCTTACCATAGTTCATCCTTTCTTCTGCTTACAGCGCAAATTAACGATAGCGTTTTTTCTATTAAGTAAATAGAAAATCGTGTAATCTTATTAAAATAATTAATTTTGCTGCGTAATTTATATTTGCCATAGCTAACTTATCATTAGTTATAACTACCGTCAATAAGAAAGTCTGCATTCAGATAAGAACTCTGTTTTCCATTCTTTTTCTACAGTTCTTCCGGATGGCTCTTGAAATACTGGCGAAAATATTCTTTTGCTTCTGTCATATCCGTTACGGCTTCCAGCGTTCCGACATAGTTCTTTTCCTTGTCCCGTACCGCCATGTACCGCACCAGAAACGGCTTGCCGCCCTTTTCCATCCAGATGGGAACTTCCTCTTCCTTTCCTTCCCGGAAGTTCCCGATAATCGTCCGCACCATCGGCTCCACCTTCGGCGGATGACAGGAAAAGACTTCCCGATCAATCGCCATTTGCGGGCGTTTGAAGACCTTCGGTCCCTCGTTAAAGAAACGATTGATATTGTCCTTATCCACAAAGGTGATTTCTACCGGAATGGTATTTAGCATCGCAATGAGTTCCTGCTTCTTCAAATGCCCTCCGGGCATCACAATCTCTCCATCCGCTGAGGAATCGGAGAAAGACGGAATACTCTGCTTTGCCTTTCCTTCCAGTGCTTCCACCCTGCGAAGCAGGTCTTCCAAGGTATTTTCGGACTCCTTTCCGACTTCCCTTCCGGGCTCCTTTCCGACTTCTTTGTCTCCTTCCTTTCCGGAGTCCTTGGAAATTCCGCTTTCTTTTTCACTTTCCTTTCCGGCTTCCCTGGAGATTCTACTCTCTTCCGCTTCCTTCCACTCTACAGGAAAAACGGAAAAGCAAGGTTCATAGTCCTTCGAATCAAAGTAGATCTGTATCCACTCCTCTTTCTGGAACTGCATGGCACACATCGGGAAAAGAATGTTCTCTTCCTTATATATCATCTCTTCCATACGATTTCGTACGGCAAGATACTTCTTTAAGAAATACGAATTCAGAATATTTTTCGCAATATCCTCTTTATCTGCTGCTTTATCCTCGTCCTCGTAGTCCGGTTCCTCTCCGGTATTGCCTATTCTTCTCTCTCCTTTACTCTTCTCCACGAATTCCCTTCGAAGTTCTCCCAGGCTGTCCCGGATTTCATCATCCACCGTCCACATCACCTGCGACGGACCGGCAACATCATACTTTACTTTCAGGAGCGGATAGAGGAGATCCCCTTTTTTAGCATAATGCACAATAAAGGAACGGAGCTTGGCAAGTTCCTCTGAAAAGGCGGAAAGCAGGCTTCCCCACTCCGGTGCGCCATGCGCCTCTTGTCTCCTCCTTTCTCCGTCCTTCTCCCCGGAAAGCAGGGAAAGCAACTCTTCCCATCCTGCCTGACTTTCTTGCAGGAATTTCCGAAGTGCTTCATTCTCCTTCGTAAAGGTAGACAGCGGGTGTCCCGGAATCTGTATCAAGGCCTCCGCCTCCGCACTTTTTTGAATGTAATTTTTTCCTTCCGCTTTCCCGTCGGCGTTCTTCAGGGATGCCTGCACGGCTCTTTCCGCATTGGCAATCTTTTCTTCCCGGGTACTCCCGTGAAAGAGCGCAGAGTGCACATCGCAAAGCTTCTGTACCTTGCTAAGCGGCATACCGGATTCCATAAGCCCCTGCTCCGCCTTCATAATCTCTGCCGGATCCACATCCTGAAAATCCCGCACAAAGTCCGCCCGAACCGACTCGAGATCCTCTCCGTCTGAAAGGCGGTCAAGTAGTGAGCGTAAGGCTTCCGTTCGATTCCCGGAAGGCTCCTCTACACCAAGCACTGTAAAGCCTTTCTCCCGGAAGGCATGGACAATCTTCTCCATCGGAATCTTCTTCATCTGTGATCCCTTTTTCAGGTTCATAATCCTTCCGACAGAATTCAGCATGGCAGGCTTTTTCACTTCCGTAAACCCCAGTGAAAACATAATGTCGGAAACCTCCGGATACTCCTTCACAAGAGCTGCTACACTTTTATTTAAATCCAAAATCTTCTCCACGTTCTTTTCTCCTTTTTTCGTCTTGCTTTCTTGATTCGTTTTCTGCGTCTTTATTCATTTTGTTAGTATACCCTAATTATCTTTTAACAGGAAAATATTTTTGTTGCGCATGCAACAAATAAGAGTGCCTTATCTTTTTGTGCTCCTTTGGGCTCCTTTAGGCTCCTTTCACAGGACGAATTTCAGCGGAATCCACACGGAATAGCACATAGATAAAATATTAGAACTATATAACTTATGATTAATTTTACATTTCTTTTTTAGAAAGTCCTGTTATAATATAATTATTTAAAACGCCGATAAGAGATAGGAAAGAATCTCTAATAAGAGAGTGAGGAGGTGCAAAATGAGAAATCATTCTTGCCAGTTGATTTTACACCGAATTCGAAAAGGCTTCGGATCTGTCTTTCTCGCATTGCTTACTTTATTGTTCCTGACAGGTTTTCTGCCCGGGAATCTCGGTACCGTTTATGCCAGCGGAGGGAGTATTTACCTGGACGGCATACACGGAAACGACAGCCATGACGGCGAAAGCGAAAGTACTGCGGTAAAAACGTTTGAAAAAGCGAAGGATCTTGCCACAGACAACCAGGACATCGAAACCATCTACATCCTCGGTACGGTGTCGATTCAAGATGAAGTCACTTTGGAGGGAACCAATGCGCATCTTGAACGTAACCCCGGGTACGAAGACTACCTTCTTAACGTCTCCGAAAATCATGCAGCCACGCTTCGGGATATCCGCGTGGACGGCGGAGGAGAAAACAGCAATTTGACAAGAAAGTCTCTCCTCAATGTCCAGGGTGACCTGGAAATCCAGGACGGGACGGTTCTGGAAAACAATATCGTAATCGACCCCAGTTTGAATGATGACCAGACCCGCGGAGGAGCCATCTATGCGGGAGATACCGCCCACCACAGTGTGATTGATATGACCGGCGGTGTGATTCAAAACAACCTTGCCGGGTACGGCGGAGGCATTTATCTTGCCTCCAATGTTACCTTTAATATGTCCGGCGGTGTCATCCAGAAGAATACAGCCCACCTGGGAAAAGCACTGGGAACGGATCATTTCAATCTGAGCAGCGGAGGAGGAATCGCTTCTTTCTCGAATTCCACCATCAACCTCTCCGGAGACGCTTTGATTACCCAAAACGAATCTGAAGAAGTGGGCGGCGGTATCTCCGTCGGCACACTGATTAATACGAACAAAGGCAGCACGCTGAACATGACCGGCGGTACGGTTAGCGAGAATCGCTCCGCATCCTGCGGTGCCGGTATCTATGTCAGCGCATCGAATTACAACGAAAGAAACGGGTTCTCCACCGCGAACATCTCTGCCGGAAAAATCATTGACAATGTCATGACCAACGAAGAAAATACCGGTCATATCCCCTGCCCCTTCGGTGGCGGCGGAATCTACGTAAACGGCTGGAACAAAGATCTGGGCGGAACGAACGGCGTCTTAAATCTGAAAAATGCCCTCATAAAAGATAACAAAGCCGAAAACTTCGGCGGAGGATATGCGGGCTGCCCCATTTCCAATACCGAGATCAACGTGAAAAACGGAGTGGCCATCATCGGAAACCGCTCCATAAGAGGAAGTGAAATCTACCTTGATTCCGGATACAGATCCTCTGTCTATGGGCTATCGCACATCGGCGCCCCCAACTATGCCATTTCTCCTCTGATGCTCGGCGGAACAGCCTACCGCTGGAGAGATCGGAATAACAAAGAACTTCCTTTAAACAAATTAAAGGGAAAACTGAATTCGAGTTCCGGAATGGGCACCGGACTGGGCGGCGGTGAAGAACTCATCCTATGGAGCCCGGTACAGGAAGACAGTGCAGCGGAAAGTCTTGCCACGGTATTGATTACCGGAAACTATTCCGCAACCGGCGGCGGCGGTATCGGCTCCAACGGAGATGTCTATATGGGCGAACGGGATTTGACGGAAGTCAAGGTCGTTAAGACTTGGAACCACGACGACCCGGCAGGAAGACCGGAAAGCATCACCGTAGAACTCTATCGGAAGAGCGAGTCCGACCCGGACAATCCGCTTTATATCGGTTCGGAAGTCATGAAGGAAGACCCTGCTACCCATGAATGGAAGCTGAGCTTCAAAAATCTCCCGAAAAAGGATGAAAATGGAGAGCCATACCAATACTTCGTGAAAGAGCGTCCGCTGGACGGCTATGCCTGTCTCGTAAGCGGCAGCCTGACACAAGGCTTCAAGATGGAAAATGTTCCCGGACGGTCCCTTCTCGTAGAAAAGCGCTGGATTGGGGAAAGTACCAATGAGGTGGAAATCCTTCTCCTTGCTGACGGCATAGAAAAAGACAGCCTGACCCTCTCCGATGAGAACGAATGGAAAGCCAGCTTCTCGAACCTTCCGAAGTTTAGCGACGGGGACGGACATGAAATCAACTATAAGGTAAAGGAAGTAGCTATAGAAGGATACAGCAGTTCGATCAGCGGAAATATGACAGACGGGTATATCGTTACCAATACAAAGGCAACACCCTCCGATATCCCCACGCCCTCGAACATCCCGACGCCGTCCAATATTCCGGAGCGTCCGGATCCGAAGACACCGTCTGAACCGCCAAGCACACCGACACACCTAACACCGGGTGTCATGGGTGAAAACAGAGAGGCAATCCCGAATATTACTTCTCCAAAGCACCCAGAAGTTGCCGGTGCAAGCAAAGATACTTGGGTTCCGGAGACCGGAGATCATTCCCTGCTTTTCCTTTGGGGCGCATTGTTCAGTCTGAGTCTCCTCGCGACCGCTTCCCTCGTTTGGAAGAGAGCGGGGAAGAAAGCCTAGATTCGTCTTGCATTGTTCGTTCACCACGTAAAAAGACATAAAAGCGAGAGCTTACACGAAGGGTAAGCTCTCGCTTTTTCCATTTCCTCTGCGTCCGCGAGTTATAGGACAAAACGTGTTGATGGCTAATCCCAATCAACGAATGTTTCATTCACCTTATGGAGATCACTCCATACAATAGCATCACCCCAAATGGAAAGGCTTTTTTCTAACCTCTGCTTCTCATTCATTTTTTTATAAAGCCTCGCGATGCTTTTATCAGTTGGCATTATATTCAATATTTCAGACGAAGAAAGCGGCTCTGGAGTGTGCATATAGCACCACCAGAAGACCGCTTTTATTCTTCTTTCTATTGATAACCCTCTATGATTCCTTAGCATTTCCCTAAGACGCGAATTAATACCACCTTCTATTCTATTATTCGTTGATGGTGTAAAAAAACTGGCAGTTAATTCAGCATCTAGATATGTAAATAGAGTATTCTCTCGAATGAGTCTTAGTAAGGATCTTTCTGCCTTTAGGACTCTTTCATGCGT
>JABZIV010000060.1 GCA_015258095.1 Lachnospiraceae bacterium | reverse complement strand
TTTATGGTCAGTAGAAAATGCAGCGCTTTATCTGAAAGAGTTGATACAAGAAACAAAGGATATGGTAGCGGTTTTTTAGGAATAGAATTGTGACGGCAATAAAAAAATGATAGAATAGAAAAAATATTGTAAAAGGAGGCAGATTATGGGATTTTTTGATGAATTGGGAAAGAAGATTTCCGATGCAAGTCAGGACATGATGCAGAAGGGAAAGGATTTTGCAGACACCACGAAATTAAATTCGCAGATTCATGACGAAGAAAGAAAGATCAGCGCTGTTTATACGAAGATTGGAAAGAAGTACTTTGAGGAGTTCCATCAGGCGGCAGGCGCAGGTTATCAGGACTTGGTAGATGAGATTCATGCTTCACAGGCGAAGATTTCGGAGTATCAGGACAAGTTGAATGCGCTGAAAGCCGGTGTGGAGGCGCAAGTGGACAAAGTAAAGGCAGAGGCTGAAGAAGTGAAAGACGAGGCAGTGAAGAAAGCGGAGAGTGTGAAGAACGATGTAGTGGAAGGTGCAGAGAACGTCAAGAACGATATTCTGGAGAAGCAGAACGAGCAGTAATGCATTAAGAAAAAGCAGCTAAACGACAAGAAAGACGGCTTACATAGAGGGAGAATGAGAATGAAAACAAAGTTGGGAATTTCTGTGGCATTGTTTGGTGCCGGCATTTGTGCGCTTGCGGCGGTTGGGAATTACACGGCAGTACTGCTTGCCGCGGGATATATCTTTTTGGCGGAAGACAGCAATTGGTTGAAAAAGACGGCATTGAAAGCACTGGCAACCCTGCTCTTTTTCGGCTTTCTTCTTACCCTTGTCGGTATTCTCCCGGAAGTGACCGGATGTTTTGATTCGTTTTTCTCCCTTTTGGACGTGGATTTCCGGTTCCGTGCCTTTAGCTCTTTTATGTCGATTATTACGCAGGCAATCGAGATTTTCAGAACCTGCCTGCTTCTTGCTCTTGCCGTGAAGGCATTGAATGAGGCGACCATTTCCGTTCCGGTAGTGGATGATTTACTGAATAAACATTTTGCAGAGTAAAGTACTGTAAAGAGAAGGACGAAAGGGCGGGAGTCGACGTAGTCGGACCTGCTCTTTTTCTTTGTCTATCGTTGACTAGAAGAAAATCTATGCTAGACTAGGAATGTTCTTATTCGTAAAGAGTATCGTGCGTAGAGGCGCGTAATCTCTTTTGTGTCGGCGGACGCAGACGTTCCGAAATTCCGACACGGGAAAGCGAATACTTTCGATTGTTCAAGTAAAGAAGGAGAGTCCATGGAAAAGAAGCCTTATTATATCACCACTGCAATTGCCTATGCTTCCGGAAAACCGCATATCGGTAATACTTATGAAATCATTCTGGCGGATGCGATGGCACGCTTTAAACGCTATGAGGGGTATGATGTATTCTTTATGACGGGAACCGACGAGCATGGACAGAAGATAGAGGGGAAGGCGAAGGAAGCCGGAAAGACACCGAAGCAGTTCGTGGATGAAGTCGTGGGGGAGATTCAGGGAATATTTGACCTGATGAATACTTCCTATGATAAGTTTATGCGTACGACAGAGCCTTATCATGAGAAACAGGTACAGAAGATGTTTCGCAAGATGTATGAAAAGGGAGACATCTATAAAGGAAAGTATGAAGGATGGTATTGTACTCCCTGTGAGTCCTTCTGGACGGATACGCAGCTGGTAGACGGCAAGTGCCCGGATTGCGGACGTCCTGTGGAGAGAGCGAGTGAGGATGCCTATTTCTTTAAGATGTCAAAGTATGCGGACCGCTTGATTGACTATATTGAGAACCATCCGGAGTTTATTCAACCGGTTTCCAGAAAGAATGAGATGATTAATAATTTCCTGAAGCCCGGCTTACAGGATCTCTGTGTTTCCCGTTCTTCCTTCACATGGGGAATTCCGGTTGATTTTGATGAGAAGAATGTTGTCTATGTCTGGCTCGATGCTCTGACGAACTATATTACGGGAATCGGCTATGATGCGGACGGCAATCACGGGGAAAGATATCAGAAGTACTGGCCTGCGGATTTACACTTGATTGGAAAGGATATTGTGCGTTTCCATACGATATATTGGCCGATTTTCCTTATGAGTCTCGATATTCCTCTTCCCAAGCAGGTATTCGGTCATCCCTGGCTTCTTACGGCAGCGGGGAAGGCGGAGGAAGGCACGAAGATGTCGAAATCCAGAGGGAATGTGATTTATGCGGATGATCTCGTCCGTCTCTTCGGAGTGGATGCGGTTCGTTTCTTTGTTCTCCATGAGATGCCCTTTGAAAATGACGGTGTGATTTCCTGGGAGCTCATGGTAGAGCGTTACAATTCTCAGCTTGCCAATATCCTCGGAAATCTTGTGAAGCGTACCATTGCCATGAGAAATAAGTACTTCGACGGTGTTGTAGAGGATAGCGGCGTAAAGGAAGCGGTCGATGAGGATTTGAAGAAAACGGTACTCTATCAGGCAGGCCTTGTATCGGAGAAGATGAAGGAGCATCATGTTGCGGATGCTTTGACGGCGATTTTTGAAATTTTCCGTCGTTCCAACAAATATATTGATGAGACCGAACCATGGGTGCTTGCGAAGGAAGAAGAGACTGCGGGACGCCTGAAGACGGTTCTCTATAACCTCACGGAGTCGATCGTGATTGGTGCTTCTCTCTTGAAGAGTTTTATGCCGGATACTGCGGATACGATTTTGAAGGAACTTTCCACGAAGGAGAGGGCGTTTGAAGAACTGGATCGTTTTGGACTGTATCCGTCCGGAACGAAGGTGACGGAGGCGCCATCCACGCTTTTTGACAGAAAAGATTGGAAAGAAGTCGAGAAAGAAGTGGAAAAGATTACCGAGGAGCAGATCCGGAAGGCGGAGGAAGTAGCAAAGAAGGAAGTCGTAAAGGGAGATGCCGCATCGGCGTCTTCGGAAGGCAGCGGCGCGGGAACGGATGCGCCGTTAGAGGGCGACGCGGAGAAAGATAAGAATCCGGTGATTCTTCCCTATAAAGAGGAGATCAGCTATGAAGATTTCGAAAAGCTGGATTTCCGTATCGGAAAGATTTTACATGCAGAGGAAGTGAAGAAATCCAAGAAGCTCCTTCTTTTCAAGGTACAGATCGGAGAGGAAGTACGGCAGATTCTTTCGGGAATCAAGTCTGCCTATAAGCCGGAAGAACTGGTCGGAAAGAAAGTCATGGTACTGGTTAACCTGAAGCCGAGAATGATTGCCGGCTATGAGTCTCAGGGTATGCTGCTTTCTGCGGCTTTCGAGAAAGACGGGGAGGAGATTCTGTCTTTGATGACTTCCTTACGAGATATGCCGAGCGGGGCAGATATTGCATAATATGACCGGATTGAGTGCACTGGATACGAAGAAGAAAGGGGGAGGAGTTTCAGCAGACTTGCTGAAGCTTCTTGCCCTTGTTTCTATGACCTTCGATCACTATGCGGCTATCGTAATCTATAATGGGAATCTGTACGGCTTTGACCGTGAGTATCATGAGATGGCTATCGCTACTGCGGAAGGAGCGCATCTGATGCGCTTATATCATATTTTCCGCATCATCGGCAGACTCGCTTTTCCGATATTCGCCTTTCTCCTTACGGAGGGTTTCATTCATACGAAGGATAGAAGAAAATATCTAGTCAGAGTTCTTTTGATGGCCTTTTGTGCGGAAGTTCCTTTTGACCTTTGTCTTTTTAATCACTGGATTGATTTTTCAGCACAGAATATCGGTTTCACGCTCGCCGTAGGGATTCTGGTGATGGCGTGTATGAAGAAGTATCGAAGAAAGATTGCTTTAAAATGGACTTGTGTAGCGGTAGGGGCGTGCCTTTCCGAACTTCTCCATTTCGACTATGGTGCATTCGGTATCTTCCTGATTGCCCTGTTATATAATTTTCGAAAAGAAAAGAATCTTCGTGTGGCTTCGGGCATCTTTTTTTCCATCCTTCTATCCCTTCAGAATTTTGGGGCTGCCGCACTCAGTTTTCTGCCGATATACTTTTATAATGGAGAAAAAGGAAGATTGCCACTCGGAAGACTGCTCTATTTTTATTATCCCCTGCATCTCGCGTTTTTCTATCTGCTTATCGTTCTGGGGGCAAAGATTACGGCGTAGAGAAGCGGCATTTTAAGAGAGGATGCGGAGTCGAAAAGAGTAGAATGAAAGGAGAAATCTGGGGTATGGAAGGGATAAGGATATTTGACACACACTGTCATTATAATGATGAAAGTTTTGATAAAGATAGGGCGGAAGTCTTGGCAAAGCTCCCTCTGGAAGGAGTGAACCGAATCTGTGAGATCGGCTATGACATCGAAAGCTCGAAAAAAGCGGTAGAACTCGTTCACAAGTACTCCGGAGAGGAACTCCGCATTCACGCGGTAGTGGGAGTTCATCCGGAACACGCGGACGAGTGGAATGAAGAGGTCTCTAAGAAACTGGAAGAGCTTTGCGGGGAAAAGGAAGTCCTTGCTGTAGGGGAAATCGGTCTGGATTATTTTCATCTGGATAAACGGAGTGCAGTGGAAAAGAAACAGGACGAAGAAAGACGGAAGGAGGGCGAGGAATTGCGCCTTCAGTTTAATCCTGAACCGAAGGTACAGAAAGAGTGCTTTCGTATGCAGCTGGAACTTGCCAAGAAGAGGAATCTGCCGATTGTAGTCCATTCCCGGGATGCCGCACTGGATACCTTTTGTATGGTACGGGACTACAAGGGGTATGTAAACGGAGGCATTATCCACTGCTTTTCCTATCCTTTGGAAGTGGCGAAAGACTTTGTCTCGCTGGGGATGATGCTTGGCATCGGCGGAGCGCTGACTTTTACAAACGGGAAGAAGTTACGGAGAGTTGCGGAAGAGATTCCCCTGGAAAATATTGTTTTGGAGACGGATTGCCCTTATATGGCACCGGTTCCGGTACGGGGAACCAGAAATGATTCGGGAAATCTCAAATATGTGGCAAAGTTTCTTGCAGAAATCAAAGGCATCTCCGTGGAAGAAGTGATCCGGAAAACGGCTGAGAACGGAAAGAAAGTCTATCGGATTCAATAAAACAAAAAGCTTCGGAAACTCCACCCAGGATTACCCACGGCACATGAAAGGGTTACCTTAGTGCTGCTATGTTCCCATCCTGACACGGTTCGGTATCTTCCATTGCGTGGGGCCCAAGCTTCATCGCCCCCGAAGCAGTAAGAGTATAACGGATTTTAAGAGGCAATGCAAGTTTCAGATAGTGCGATATAAGGGAGAACGATGTCCGTTTCCTGTAGCGTGAAGTAAGGGAGAATTATGCAATTTTCAGATATGCTGTTTGTGGGAGGTTTTCTCCCTCTGTTTTTGTTTTTTTCCTTCATACAGAAAGAAATAAGAGGAAAGAATCTCATTTTTCTGTTTTTTTCTCTTGTTTTTCTCCTGTTTCAGGGGCTCCTTTCTTTCTTCGTCTTGAGCCTTCTCGCCCTCCTCAGCTTTTATTTAGGGAAACAAGTGAGAAAGCAAGGAAAGAACTTTTTCTTTTCTTCTCTTCTTTTGCTCTGTCTCCCGCTTCTTTATTGCAAATATAGCAGTCATCTTACTTTTCTTCCCGTATTTGTCAGAGGGGTAATGCCTTTTGGAATCTCGTTTTATACGTTTCGTTTTTTGAGCTATCTTGCGGATTGCAGGAAGGAAGGGAAGGCGGAGGAGAATTTTTTTGCATTTGCCCTCTATGCCTATGCCTTTCCGCTTCTTTCCGAAGGGCCGATTCTTAGGTACGAGGAGATGCGCGAAGAAATCCGACAGAGAAGCATCACGATGGACAAGCTGTCGCAGGGCTTGTTTCGTTTTTCTTACGGCCTTTTTAAAAAGCTGATTTTAGCGGATGCTTTAGGAAAACTTGCTGCTTCGTTCTTTACTTTGGAGAAGGGAAATGCGCTTTCTGCCGGAGGGGAGATTCCCTCCTTCCTGGCGGTTTTTCTCTCTTCTTTATCCTTTATGTTACAGATTTACCTGGACTTTTCAGCCTACACGGATATGGCAATCGGAATAGGAAAAATGGCAGGATTTTCCATACCGGAGAACTTCCGTTTTCCTTATGAAGCACAGTCTATTCGAGCATTTTGGCGACGTTGGCATATTTCTTTATCGCTGTTTTTCCGGGATTATGTCTATATCCCGCTGGGGGGAAATCGGGTTTCTTTTTGGAGGAGAATCGGGAATCTTCTTGTGGTGTGGGTGCTCACCGGAATGTGGCACGGTGCAGGTTTTAACTTTATCCTCTGGGGACTGTATTTCTTTCTTTTGATTGTTTTTGAACTGGTTTTACAGAAATGGATGCCCGTTTTAAGCGGAAAAGTACATCGTTTACCGAAGGGGTGCAAAGGATTCCTTTGGAGATGCTTTCCGTTTCTTAGGCATCTCTATACCCTGATTGCCATATATTTTTCTTGGATTCTTTTCCGCTACAGTGATTTTTCCGCTTTAAAAAAGGTTCTTTTTGCGCATTTCTTTGTGGGTGTTCGGACATTTGCAGATGAAAAAACGATTCTGCTTTTTCGAAACCACATTTTCCTCCTTCTTCTTTCTATGGTTTTTTCAAGTAGTGTATTTATGAAAATGGATGCGATTTTTCAGGATCTTATCGCCCGCGGAAAGCTTCGGAAGGAAAGAAGAGAGCGCTGGAAAGAAAGGGGAGTTTACGGTATAGAGGACGAACCCGAGACGGTGGAGGAGAAAGAGCGGGAAGAAAGAAGAAATGCAGAGGAAGAGCTGCAAGA
>JABZIV010000005.1 GCA_015258095.1 Lachnospiraceae bacterium | reverse complement strand
CTTATAATACTTCTTTGGAACCGTAGCTCAGTTGGTTAGAGCACTCGGCTCATAACCGATCGGTCCAGGGTTCGAGTCCCTGCGGTTCCATGACAGAGCGATGCCATAGCATTGCTTTTTTTGTTTTCAAAAAGACTCTCATAAAAAAGTGAATTTTTCAATTTTAATAGCACTCATACTTGATGAGTGCTAACATCTGTGCTATAATCTGTTCATTGTTTGACGTATGTCGTGTTTCAGGCACGTATACAAATACAGTCTATGTAAAGAGAGGTATAGTACAATGCAAAAAAATGGATCTTTATCTATTCATAGTGAGAATATTTTTCCGATTATCAAGAAATGGATGTACAGTGACCAGGATATCTTTGTGCGGGAACAGATTTCCAACGCGACCGATGCGGTAACAAAGTTAGAGAAGCTCTCTTTGATCGGAGAGTGGACAAAACCTTCCGATTTTAAAGGGAGAGTAACGGTTACGGTTGAACCGGATAAGAAGACGATTACCTTTAGTGATAACGGAATCGGGATGACCGCGGAAGAAGTAGAAAAGTATATCACGCAGATTGCCTTTTCCGGTGCTGCCGATTTTATTGAGAAGTACAAGGATAAGGCAAATAGTGACCAGATTATCGGGCACTTCGGTTTAGGATTTTACTCTGCTTTCATGGTTGCAGATAAGGTGGAAATCAATACGCTTTCTTATAAGGATGGGTCTACCCCGGTGCACTGGGTATGTGATGGGGGAACTGACTACAGCATGACGGACGGTGAAAAGAAGGAGCATGGTACCGATATTATTCTTCATTTAAATGAAGACTGCGTAAAGTACGCGAATGAATGGGAACTCCGTTCCGTGATTGAAAAGTATTGTTCTTTTATGCCGGTCGAGATTTATCTTGTGAAGTTGCCGAAAGATACGGAGACCATAGCACTTAGCGAAAAGAAAGACAGCGACGTTGTATTGGAAGAAATCCCGGAGAAAGTGGAGAAGAATGAGAAGGGAGAAGAAACAAAGACGGAGGCGAAAGTGAAGATTGAGAAGCGTCCGGCTCTTCTCAATGACACTCATCCCCTTTGGGCAGAGTCCCCATCCACCGTTACAAAGGAACAGTACTTGGATTTTTACATAAAACTCTTCCATGATTACAAAGAGCCCCTGTTCTGGATTCACCTCAATATGGATTATCCGTATCACTTGAAAGGAATTCTGTACTTCCCGAAGATTAATTCGGAGTATGAATCGATTGAAGGCACGATTAAACTCTATAATAACCAGGTCTTTATTGCGGACAATATTAAAGAAGTCATTCCCGAGTATTTGCTTCTTTTAAAGGGTGTGATTGACTGTCCGGACCTTCCGCTGAATGTTTCCCGTTCGCAGTTGCAGAATGACGGATTCGTAAAGAAGATTTCCGACTATATCACGAAGAAAGTTGCAGAGAAGCTTTCCGGAATGTGTAAGACGGAAAGAGAGTCCTATGAGAAATACTGGGACGATATTTCTCCGTTCATTAAGTACGGTGTACTTCGTGACGCGAAGTTTGCAGAGAAGATGACGGACTATATTCTATTCAAAGATTTGGAGGAGAAATACTGCACCCTTCCCGAACTGAAAGAGAAGGGCAAGACAGGTGCTGAAAAAGAAGAATCTTCTCAGGCGGAGAACGCAGGGGAGAATGCGGAGGAGAAAGTACAGAAAGTATACTATGTTTCCGATGCGGTAGCGCAGAGCCAGTATATTACTTTGTTTAAGGAAAATCATAAAGACGCGGTTTATCTTACAGAACGGATTGACCAGCCTTTTATTACGGAGCTGGAGGCAAAGAACAGTGACCTGCGTTTCCAGAGAATTGATGCTGACGTAAGCAGCGCTATGCAGGACTCTCTCTCTAAGGAGGAAGAAGAAAAACTGAAAGCTGCCGGAGAGAAGCTGGAGAAGGCGTTCCAGAGTCTTCTCTCGAAGGATAAGTTACACGTTAAGGTAGAGCAGCTTTTATCAGAGACACCGGCGAGTCTCCTCACTATTTCTGAGGAATCCAGGCGGATGCAGGATATGATGAAAATGTATGCCGTTTCCGGAATGCCGATGGGAAATCTTCCGCTTGATGAAAGTCTCATTTTGAACGCGAAGAATCCGCTTGTGCAGTATCTTCTAAAGCATGAGGACGGCCTGGAGTCGGAAGAGGGAAAGCTTATGGAAGAACAGCTCTATGACTTGGCCAGAATTCAGAATGCACCTTTGGAAGGGGACGCCATGAAGAAGTTTGTTGAGCGTTCGGAGAAGGTTCTCTTGAAATTGATGAAAGCATAAGTCTTGGTGAAAAAAATATCAAATTGTCTAAAAATCGGTGGGAAATCTTGTATTTTCCACCGATTTTGTCAATAGCTTAAACTTTTGCAATATGGTATAAATAGTAGGCTTATGTTAGTCAGGAGAAACGGGAGTTTGCAGTATGAAGAAAAATGAAAAGTTTTTATCTTACTTAGTGATTCTTGCGGGAATCCTTGTTGCGGTTCTTCTTGGAATTCGTTCCTGGAGTGATCCTTCTAAAAAGGTGAAGATGGATGTACCCGAGAATGCGAAGAAGGCAACCGTGACGGTAGCAGGCTTTGGCGGAGATATGGAGATTGAAGTCAGTGCCGATGAGAACAAGATTTATGCCGTGAATGTTCTGAAGAACCAGGAAACGGACGGCATCGGAAGTAAGGCGGTTGAGGCGTTACCAGGGAGAATGGTGGAAGAGCAGACCTTCAATGTGGACGGCATCAGCGGAGCGACGGTTTCCTCTACTGCGCTTAGAACCGGTGTAGAGCAAGCGTTGAAGGAGATGGGACTGGATCCGGAGAAGTTCTCGAAAGCGAAGGCGGGAAGTACGGAGAAGGCAGAAAAGAAGGATCAGAATCTGGAAGCGGATGTCTGTGTCATCGGAGCGGGCGGTGCCGGAATGATTTCTGCAATTACCGCTGCGGATGCAGGGAAGACAGTTGTGCTTCTGGAAAGTCAGGATATGGTGGGCGGCAATTCCGTTCGTGCAACGGGAGGCATGAATGCGGCTCACACAAAGTGGCAGGCGGAGAATCCGTTTGAAGAAGGTTCCGGTGTAGAAAAGACCTTGCAGACTGCAGCGGAAAAGTATAGTGACAATGAAACGATTACAAAACTTGCCAATACGGTAAAAGAGCAGTATGCAGCTTATCAGGCAAAGCCGGAAGGGTACTTTGACTCGGTAGAGTTAATGGAACTGGACACCATGGTCGGCGGAAAAGGAATCAATAATCCGGAACTCGTGAAAGTACTTGCGGAGCAAAGTGGACCGGCTATCGATTATTTAGAGAAACTCGGTATGACGATTCATAACGTTGGTGCCTTTGGAGGTGCTTCCGTGAAGAGAATCCATCGTCCGGTAGATGAGAACAACAAGGTGATTGCGGTTGGAGCGTACATGATTCCGATTCTTGAGAAGAATCTGAAGGAGAGGGATAAGATTCAGCTTCTTACCGGAGTTACAGCAGATAAGATTTCCGAGGATGGCGGAAAGGTTAGCGGCGTGCATGGTGTTGCAAAGGATGGCAGCCAGATTACAGTAAAGGCTAAGGCAGTTATCGTTGCCACGGGAGGGTTTGCCGCAAACAAGGAAATGGTAGAGAAGTATCAGCCTTCTTTGAAGGGATATATGTCCACCAATGCATCCGGTGCACTCGGACAGGGCATTACGATGGCAGAAGCCATCGGCGCAGATACAGTGGATATGGATCAGATTCAGATTCATCCGACCGTTACTGTAAAGGATGCCCATTTGATTACCGAAGGGTTAAGAGGCGACGGTGCAATCCTTGTTAATCAGGAAGGAAAGCGTTTTACGGATGAAGTGGGAACCAGAGATGCCGTTTCCAAGGCGGAGATAGCCCAGACCGGTTCCGAGGTATACCTTGTTCTCGACAACAAGATGGTAGAAAAGTCGGCTGTTATTCAGGGGTACATTAAGTCCGGCTACACGGTTACAGGTGAGGACTATAAGAGCCTCGGCAAAGCAATGGGCGTTCCGGAAGAAGAGTTTGAAAAGACGATGAACAGCTGGAATGAAGCTGTTGCGAAGAAAGAGGATGCGGAGTTTGGCAGAACAAGCTTTGCGGAAGCACTGGATACTGCACCGTTCTATGCGATTAAAGTTACACCGGCAGTCCATCACACGATGGGCGGACTGAAGATTAATACCGTAACGGAAGTGCTGGATAAGGATGGAAAGGCTATCCCGGGACTTTTCGCAGCGGGAGAAGTCACCGGAGGAGTACACGGCGCTAACCGTTTAGGCGGAAATGCAGTGTGTGACTTCACCGTATTTGGTAAGATTGCAGGAGAATCCGCATCCAAGTACGCCGGATAAAAAGAAAGCTAAAGAAGCAGAGAAAGTCGAAGTTGTAAAGAAAGCTAAAGAAGCAAAGAATGCCGAAGCTTTCAAGACGGCGAAAGCGGTAAAGAGCTGAAGTATAAAAAAGTAAGATAAAGGGAAAAGAGTAGTCCGTTTCTGTGGAAGAAGGATTACTCTTTTTCTTCTGGAATTCTTAAAAATTTATGTGAGCACTTGCAGTGCAGAGGGAAATGCGTTAGAATGAGTCGAGTTTTAAGAGGGACGTGCCATTATGAATAACGATTTAAGTCATACGCAAATTATCAGACCACTACAAGATAGCAGTTTAGCCGTTACGGAAGTTTTAGAGCGGGTATATGAGGCTCTGACAGAGAAAGGATACAATCCGATCAGTCAGATTGTCGGTTATATTATGTCCGGGGATCCTACTTACATTACAAGCTTTAAAGGTGCGAGAAGCTTAATTATGAAAGTGGAGAGAGATGAAATCCTGGAAGAACTTATGCGGAATTATGTGGAAACGAAGTTAAAGAAAGCGTAAGAAGGCTGTCCGGAAGTTCCGGGGAGACCTTTTTCTGCTTTATAGGAGTAGTATGCGCATTTTGGCATTGGATTATGGCTCGAAGACAGTGGGCTTAGCCATTACGGATGCTTTGGGGTATACCGTCCTGCCTTATAAGACGCTCTGGAGAGAGCGGGAAGGTAAACTCAGACAAACGGTACGGGCGATTTGTGAAGTGGTGGAGAAAGAAAGCGTGGGGGAAGTCGTTTTAGGCTTACCCTTAAATATGGATGGCAGTAGAGGGGAAAGAGCGGAAAAAGCTACGGCATTTTATGCGCTCTTGAAGAAGAATCTGTCTTGCCCTCTTATTTTCTTCGATGAACGACTGAGTACGGTAGAAGCAAGGGAAATTCTGGATGAGAACGGTGTTCCGAGAGAAAAACAAAAAGAAGTGTTGGATCAGGTGGCGGCGCAGGTGATTCTGGAGGATTATCTTCGCAGTAAGTCTTCTTTATAAGAATATTTTTTTGAGGATTGAATGCCTTCAGAAAATACCGAATTTTAGAATACTTATAGGCAAGGAATACTCATTTTTCTGCATCCTTGCTGTAGGAGAAGTTAGTTTGCGCCATGCATAAAAGCGCGGAGAGAGAATGTGTTGCATTAAGGAGGAATCGATGGAAGGTGGAAGAATTCGTTTGCAGTCTGAGGACGGAGCACTGGAACTGGAGATATTGGAAGAAACGGTAGTAAATGGTGTGAATTATATCCTGGTGACGGATGCACCGGAGGGGGAAGACGGAACCTGTTATGTGATGAAGGACACCTCGCTTCCGGAAGATGAAGATGCGGATTATGTTTTTGCCGATGGAGAGGAAGCGGAGACTGTAATGGATATCTTTGCGAAAATCCTTGAAGGAGAAGATATAACGATAGAGCGGTAAGATATTGAGAAAGGAAATTTATGAACGAAGAAACAAAACAAACGAAAAGTAAAGCGGATTCGCCGCATAGAATTGTGAATATTCATCGGGATAAGATGAGTGGCAGAGAAGAACAGAAAGGCGGTTCTTCCGAGAAGAGAAAAGCCGGCGGACAAGCGGATAAGAGGAGACGTCCTATGCCGAACCGTAAAAACAATAATGGAGCGGAGCAGGGAAAAGGGGACACGAAAGAGATTCGCATGAATCGCACGCCGCATAGTGCAAGTCGTACGAATAGAATCACGACAGAGAAGAAAAGAACGGCAAGTGCGGAGGGAAATGGCAGAGAGTACAATCTTCAGGACTTTCCTCTGCTCGCCAATACAGTAGAGGTACAGGAAAATAAAAATAAAGCGAAGAAGAATAAGAATGCATTTCGTGGGTCTGTGAAGATTATTCCGCTCGGCGGCTTAGACCAGATTGGTATGAACATTACGGCTATCGAGACCGAGGAGAATATGATTATCGTAGACTGCGGGCTGGCATTCCCTTCGGGAGATATGCTCGGAATCGATCTCGTCATTCCGGATATTTCTTATATCAAGTCTAAGATTCACAAAATGAGAGGCTTTGTGATTACGCACGGTCATGAAGACCATATCGGGGCACTGCCTTATGTCTTACAGCAAATCAATGTGCCGATTTATGCCACTAAGCTGACCTTGGCGCTCATTCAGAAGAAACTCGTGGAAAACGGGCTGGATAAGCTGGTGAAGATGAAGACGATGAAGTTCGGGCAGAGTGTAAGCTTCGGTGATTTGAAAGTGGAATTTGTGAAGACGAACCACTCCATTCAGGACGCCTCCGCCCTTGCGATTACGACCCCGGCAGGCATTTTGATTCATACGGGAGACTTCAAAATCGATTATACTCCGGTTTTCGGAGACCAGATTGATTTACAACGCTTTGCAGAACTCGGGAAGAATGGCGTGTTGGCCATGATGTCCGACTCCACCAATGCGCAGAAACCGGGATTTACGATGTCGGAGCGCTCCGTGGGCAGAACCTTTGACCTGATTTTTGCAGAGCATCAGAACAGCAGAATCATTGTGGCGACCTTTGCGTCCAACGTTGACCGTGTGCAACAGATTATCAATACGGCGGTAAAGTACAAGAGAAAAGTGGTGGTTGAAGGCAGATCCATGGTCAATGTCATCTCGGTTGCCTCCGAACTCGAGTATATCCATATTCCGGAAGGCACTTTGATTGATATTGAGAATCTGAAAGACTACCCGGACGAGCAGACCGTGCTTATCACAACCGGTTCCCAGGGAGAGTCTATGGCGGCACTGTCCAGAATGGCAAGCGGAATGCACAGGAAGGTGCATATCGGACCGAATGATGTCGTAGTGATGTCTTCTCATCCGATTCCGGGAAATGAGCTTGCCGTGGATCATGTCGTAAATGAACTGTATAAGCTGCATGCGAAGGTTATTATGCAGGATACGCATGTCTCCGGTCACGCTTGTGCGGAAGACTTAAAGCTGCTCTATTCTCTTGTGAAACCGAAGTTTGCCATTCCTTTCCATGGCGAGTTCCATCATAGAAGAGCGGCCGCACTCATTGCGGAATCCGTGGGAGTGGACAAAGACAAGTGCCTGCTTTTGGAAAATGGAGATGTGCTGGAGTTTAACACGGAGGGCGGAGAGACGACGTGCAGCGTGAAGGAAAAGGTACAGGCAGGCGGCGTATTCGTTGACGGACTGGGTGTTGGAGATGTCGGTAACATTGTGATTCGGGATAGACAGAACTTGTCCCAAAACGGAATCATCGTTGTGGCACTTACACTGGAAAGATATTCCGGAAATCTCATGGCGGGACCCGATCTCATTTCAAGAGGATTTGTCTATGTGCGGGAGTCGGAAGATCTTATGGAAGAGGCAAGACTGGCGGTGCAGAACGTGGTCGATGATTGCCTGCAAAGCAGGATGAACGATTGGGGGAAGATTAAGAATCTGATTAAGGATAGTTTGTCTGATTTTCTTTGGAAGAAGATTAAGAGAAATCCTGTTATCTTACCGGTCATTATGGAGGTTTAAGGAATGGATAAGCGGCGCTCATTTCGCTCTTTTACGGAAATCCTGCTCAGCTTTTCCTTTCGCATCCTTCTCCTCATTGGGCTTGTGTTTCTGATTTTGCAGGGCATGAATGTGAGTTTCCGTTACGGGCACGGACTCTTTTATGAAAGAGCAATGGAGAAAGAACCGGGACGAGAGATTCAAGTAGAGATCCGGCAGGGAGAAAGCCGGAAGGAAATCGCGGAGAACCTCAAGCGTTTAGGCCTCATCAATAATGAGACGGCCTTTGTTTTGAAGGCAAAACTCTACCATTCCTTGCTGCTTCCCGGAGAGTATACCTTGAGTACGGCAATGACGCAGGTAGAGATGCTGGATTATCTTTCTGAGGAAGGACAGAAGAACCAGGAGCTGAGCGACAAAAAGATTCTGAAGGAGACTGAAACGGAAACGAGCAGCACGGACGACAGTAATGTCATCGGCGACGGTAACGAAAGTGAGTAGGAGAGTTTGGAAGAATACAATCGAGTCAGCAGTTTCATACAGGCTTTTCTAAGGGAAAATGATTCCCTTTTAGAAGAAATACGAGAGGAAGCGCAGAAGGATGCCGTTCCGATTATTCGGGATGAGACCGCCGCGCTTCTTCGCGTATGTTTGGAGATAAACAAACCGAAGAGCATATTGGAGCTCGGTACGGCTGTAGGCTATTCCGCGCTTCTTATGCTGGATTGTTTAGATGGAGGTGCGTCTCTCACTACGGTGGAGAACTTTCCCGAGAGGATACGGAAAGCGGAGGAAAACTTTCAAAGGAGCCCATACATGGAGCGGATTTCCCTTTTGGAAGGGGATGCAGGGAAGATTCTGAAAGAGCTGGTTCGGGAAGAGCGCCATTTTGATTTTGTTTTCTTAGATGCCGCAAAAGCACAGTACCCGATATGGCTTTCCGACATTCTTTTCCTTCTAAATGATGGAGGAGTCCTTTTTTGTGATAATATATTGCAGGACGGTTTACTGTTGGAGAGTCGCTTCTTCCTGGAACGGCGGCAGAGAACCATTCATAAGCGGATGCGGGAGTTTCTTGCTCTGTTAAAAGCGAACCCGCTCCTCGAGAACAGCATTGTACCGATTGGAGACGGTGTGAGTATCAGTGTGAAAAAGCCTGCAAAGAAGGAAGAGGACAGAAAATAGTGAAACGGATGGCATTTTACAAATGGTAAAACGACATGAAACGAAACGATGAAAAAATGGCAAAGAGTAATGAGACGGTCACGGTAAAGAGTAGTGAGACGGTTACGGTTTTGAAAGAGAAAAAATAGAAAGTAGATACGAATGAAGAGGAAAGTAGAGTTGTTGATTCCGGCAGGCTCCATGGAAGGACTGAAGACAGCCATTCATTATGGAGCGGATGCGGTTTATATGGGGGGAGAGGCCTTCGGACTTCGAGCCAATGCGAAAAATTTTACTATAGAGCAGATGAAAGAAGCGGTGCGCTATGCACATCTACACAATGTAAAGGTTTACGTTACCGCGAATATCCTCGCCCACAATGCGGATTTAGAGCCGATGCGTTCGTATTTTCAGGAGTTAAATAATGTCGGGATGGATGCGGTACTGATTGCGGATCCCGGTGCATTCCTTCTTGCGAAAGAGGTAATGCCGGAAGTGGAGATTCATATTTCCACACAGGCGAACAATACGAATTATGAAACGTTTCTTTTCTGGTGGAAACTCGGTGCAAAGAGGGTGGTTTGCGCAAGGGAACTCAGCCTGGAAGAAATCAAAGAGATACGCGCGCATATTCCGGAAGAGATGGAGATAGAAGCCTTTGTACACGGAGCAATGTGTATGTCTTATTCGGGAAGGTGTCTTCTATCCAGCTTCTTTACCGGAAGAGATGCCAATCAGGGAGCCTGTACCCATCCTTGCCGCTGGAAGTACTCTTTGATGGAGGAAAAACGACCGGGAGAGTATTATCCCGTGTTTGAGAATGATCGGGGAACCTATATCTTTAATTCCAAGGATCTCAATATGATTGCCCATATTCCGGATTTGATTGAAGCGGGAATCGATTCTTTGAAAATTGAAGGGAGAATGAAGACGGAGCTTTATGTGGCGACGGTTACCAGAACTTACAAGATGGCGATAGAAGATTATCTGGAGGATCCCGCGCTGTATCGGAAAAGACTGCCCTTCTATGAGGAAGAGATTCGAAAGTGTACTTATCGAGACTATAGTACCGGCTTTTACTATCAGAAACCGACGGAGGAAGATCAGATTTATGCGAACAATACCTATCAGGCAGGAGCGACTTATCTCGGAACGGTAGAGGAAGTGGATGGAGAGTTCGCCTATCTTACACAGAAAAATAAATTCAGTGTGGGAGAGGAGATTGCCATCATGAGTCCGGGACAGGAAGACCGCAAGGCAGAGGTTTTGGAAATGTTTGATCGGGAGAGCGGGGAAGCCGTTTCTTCTTGCCCGCACTCCAAACAGGAATTAAAGGTTCGTTTTTCCGTTTTGCCCGGAAAGCAGGATGTTTTACGAAGAATGGAGTAAAAGATGCTTGTTCTTTTTTTACTGATGGGAGTTGCTTCCTTTCTCTATTTTGCGTTTCTTCTCAGCACTTCTTCTGTACTTTCGGAGATCTGGATATGGTTGCTTATCGGAGGAGCGCATTTCTTTCTCGCTTTTTTGATGAAGAGAAAGGCGGAGTGGAAGCGAAAATCCGTTTTATTTCGAATCAAGGTTTTCTGCCTTACATCATATCTGATTTTCGTTTTCACGATTCTTTCCATCGCTATATTTCTTACGCAGTATAAAAAGGGTGAGATGGAGAAAAACCTGGATTATGTCCTGGTTATCGGCTGTGAACTGGTGGATAACAGTCCATCGGAAACGCTGAGGAATCGTCTGGATTTAGCGGAGCAGTATGCAAAGGACAATCCGAATACGCGCTTTGTTCTGGTAGGAGGAAGAGGAAGACTCAGCGCCAGCGCAGAGTCCAGTGTGATGTTTCATGATTTCCTGCGAAACGGGATTTCCAGCGACCGTCTCCTGATGGAATTTTATTCGAAAAACACGAAGGAGAAGGTGCAGTACGGTTTACGGAGCATTGCCCATTGGAAAGAAGAACTTCTCTTACAGGATGAAGAGATACAGCGTGAAAGAGGAACGGATGAGGAAAACTACTCTTATCTGATAGAAGATGCTTTGGAAGGGGAGGATCGTATTCCCCGTGTGGGTATTTTAAGTTCACAGTATCAACTTTATCATTGTATACGATTTGCTGAAGCGGAAAATGCCTATTCTTACGTCAGTATGCGTGCCGATACTCCCCCGTATCTCCTGCCGCATTATTATACGAGAGAAGCCATTTCTCTCCTTATCGGAAGGTTGCTGCATCAGGTATAATTGGCAAATGGGAGGCAGACAGAGGGAAAGGATACTACGTTAACTGCGATTGGAAAATGCAAGCGCTATCATAGGGCAAATGAATACGAGAGAAATCGAAAGACGAAGAAAGATAGAAAGATAAGAGACAGAAAAAGGAGCGGAAGAAGATGGAGAACTACAGTTTAGTCGAGGAAAAAAGAATTGGCGAGCTTTCTACGGAAGCCAGGGTCTATGAACATAAAAAGTCCGGGGCAAGGGTGCTCTGCCTGAAGAACCGGGATAAGAATAAGGTATTCAGTATTGCCTTTCGTACACCGGCTACGGATTCCACAGGGGTTGCCCATATTACGGAGCATTCCGTGCTTTGCGGTTCCCGGAAGTTTCCTTTGAAGGATCCTTTTGTGGAGCTCATAAAGGGATCGCTTAACACTTTTTTAAATGCCATGACCTATCCGGATAAAACGGTTTATCCGATTGCTTCCACGAATGATAAGGACTTCCGGAATCTGATGGATGTGTATTGTGATGCGGTTTTTCATCCGAATTGTGAGAAGAACCGGAATACTTTCTTGCAGGAGGGATGGCATTATACTTTAGATGAAGCGGGAAAACTCGGTTATAGCGGGGTGGTTTACAATGAGATGCGAGGCGTTTTCTCCGATCCGGAGTCCGTTCTGGAACGCTATATTTTCCATTCTCTCTTTCCGGATACGACCTATGGAAATGAGTCGGGGGGAGATCCGAAGGACATTCCGAGTTTAAGTTATGAAGATTTTCAGGCGTTCCATGCCCGGTACTACCATCCGTCCAATTCCTATATCATACTCTATGGCGATATGGATATGGAGGAGAAATTGCAGTGGCTGGATGAAAACTATTTGCAGGAGTATACGAAAATCGATCCCGATTCCGGTATAGCAATGCAGGGGGCATTCTCGAAGAGAAGAGAGGAGACAGCCTATTATCCGATTGCTAAAGGAGAAGATCCAACGGGAAAAGCCTATTTTTCTTATAATTTCGTGCTTCCGGACGGACAGGATGTGAAGAAAAGTCTGGCTTATTCCTATCTCGGATATGCCCTGCTCACCGGACCCGGTGCGGTACTGAAGCAGAAGCTTCTTGAAGAGGGGCTTGGAGAAGATATCTTTGGCGGCTATGCAGACGGATTATTGCAACATTATTTTACCGTCACGGCGAAAAATGCGAAGGAAGAGGACCGGGAGCGTTTCCTGAAAGTAATCACGGAGACCTTGGAGGAAGTTTTAGAGAAAGGACTGGACCATAAGAGCATCCTTTCCGCAATTCATCATGATGCTTTCGAATATAAAGAGGCGGATTACGGCAGTACACCGAAGGGACTTGTTTACAGCCTGAAAGTGCTGGATTCCTGGCTTTATGACGGGGAACCGTGGAAGTATCTGGAAATGGAGCGCTATTTTAAAGAACTGGAGAAGGATGTGGAAGAGGGGTATTTTGAAGCCCTTCTGAAGAAAGATTTTATCGGAAACCGGCACGCATCTTTTGTGGAATTGCTCCCTAAAGCGGGGCTTACGGAAGAGAATGCAGCGAAGCTTGCCGAGAAACTTGCAAAGAAGAAGGCGTCCTTCCGTGCGGATGAGTTGGAGACTATCCGGAGAGAAGAGGAAGCGCTCCTTCAATATCAGAACGAGGAGAACAGCAAGGAGGCTCTTGCCAGTCTTCCTGTTCTTACCAGAGAGGATCTTGGTAAAGAAGCGGAGAAGTATCCGAAGGAGGAAGAGGTGCTTTCCGGAAGAATACTTGCTCTCTATCCGACAGATGCGCAAGGCGTTTTTTATCTTCGCCTGCTCTTTAATACCGGAGATTTTTCCGAAGAAGAGCTGTCCTATCTATCTCTGCTCTCCACCTGCCTCGCGTATATGGATACGGATCACTACAGTTTCCAGGATTTAAATGCGGAGATTTATCTCCATAGCGGAGGATTCGGAGCGGATCTTAGCGCATACAATAATTTTAAGGAGAAGAATCACTATACCGGTGTCTTTTCCGCCGGATTTAAGTTTATGGAAGGGGAAATGGAAAAGGGATTAGAGTATCTCGCAGAGATTCTCCTCCATACCCATCTTACAGACGAAAAGCGTCTTTCCGAAATTCTTTTGGAAGTGAAGTCCAGAGAGAGAATGCGGATGGAAGGGGCAGGGCACCATTATGCGGTGAATCGTGCGATGGAAAGCTTCTCTCCTTCTGCTTACTACCAGGAGAGAGTCAAGGGAATACGTTACTACCATTTTATTGAAAAGTTGGAAAAGGATTTCCGGAAAAACCCGAAAGCCTTGGGAGAAAAACTAAGCTCTCTTGCGAAGAAATTATTCCGCGGAAAGAATCTGCGCTGCACGATTGGAGGCGACCTCATTCTTTATCGGAAAGAACAAGAAAGCCTTTCCGCTTTTCTCGCGCAGTATTTTCCGGAAAAGGAAGATTGGGAAGAATCAGTCTTTACGGAGAAGAGTGGGAAGAAAGAGGCTTGGATTACGCCGTCGGAAGTGAACTATGTGGCGAGAGTCGGCATGATTCATGATAAGGTGTTTCCTTTTACGGGCGCATTAAAGGTACTGAAGAATGCGCTGTCTTTTGATTTTCTCTGGAAGAATATTCGGGAGAAAGGAAATGCTTATGGCGTGATGAGCGGATTCGGCAGGACCGGGGAGTGCTATGTGGTTTCCTATAGAGACCCTCATGTAGGACGCAGTATGGAAGTCTATAAGAAAATACCGGACTATGTGCGTACTTTCGAAGCGACGGACCTGGCTATGACGAAATATGTGATTGGCGCGATTTCCGAAATGGATACGCCGAAAACAGCTTACACCAAGTTCTTACTTGGCATCAGCTGCACGCTTTCCGGGCTAAGTGACAGCGATTTACAGAGGGAAAGAGACGAGGTTTTACAGGCGGATGTGCAGGCAATCCGGAATCTGTCGAAGTATTTTGATGCGGCATTTCAGGAGGAAGTGTACTGCACGATTGGAAACCGGGAAAAGATTGAAGAAAATAAGGCCTATTTCGATGAAATTCAGGAGATTTAGCGGAAGAACAGGAGATATGGCGTAGAAAAAACCGGAAAAGAGGAGAGGGGCGTATGAATCAGGTGATAGAGGATTTTTTTGCGAAGGAAAGAGGAGAAGAGAATCTGCGTGAGGAGAAAGAGACGGAAATAAAGTCCGGCTTTGTTTCCATCGTCGGTCTTCCCAATGCAGGAAAATCCACCCTTCTAAATGCGCTTGTCGGACAAAAAATTGCCATTACTTCGAAGAAAGCGCAAACGACCAGAAACCAGATCATGGCAGTCTATGACGATGACAGGGGACAGATTGTGTTTCACGATACGCCGGGAATCCATAAGGCGGAGAATAAGCTTTCCGTCTATATGGAATCGGTGGCGGAGAAAGCGCTCGGTAGCGGTGATTTAATTCTCTTTCTGGTGGATGCCACGGCAGAGAAAGGGAAAAAGGAGGAACAGGTGCTCTCCCTGCTCTCCCATAGTAAGCGAAAGCTCCTCCTTGTTTTAAATAAGATTGATTTACTTGAAGAAGCGGCGGTGGAACGAAAGAAAGCGGAATATGCCCGGAGTCTTCCCTTTGTTGCTACGGTTTCCGTTTCCGCTTATAGAAAGAGTGGACTCGAGGAACTGCTGGACACGATTTTTGCTTTCCTGCCCTATGGACCCCGGTATTATGATGCGGATACGGTGACCGATCTTCCGGTTCGGGAGATTACGAGGGAATTGATTCGAGAACAGGCACTCTATAAGCTGGACAAGGAGATTCCGCATGGAATCGCCGTTTTGGTGGAGAGTATGCAGGAGCGAAAGAACGGGATATGGGACGTGAAAGCAACTATTGTCTGTGAGAAAGAGAGCCACAAAGGTATCATTATCGGGAAAGCCGGCAGTATGCTGAAAAGCATCGGGAGCGGTGCGCGCATTCAGATAGAAAAACTCCTGGAAGCGAAAGTCAATTTACAACTCTTCGTAAAAGTCAGAAAAGACTGGAGAGAGAATCCGGCATACTTACAGGAGTATGGGTACAAAGAACAGAAGTAGGTAGAAGAGGCAATTTGTGAAGGAAGAAATCGTGGTTCATGGGGTTGTGCTCGCAGAGAACAGCCAGAGAGAATTTGATAAACGTCTTTCTCTGCTTACCATGGAGCAGGGGAAAATGACGGTTTGGGCGAGCGGGGCGAAACGACCGACCTCTCCTCTTATGGCTGGGAGCCGAAGCTTTGTCTTCGGCACTTTTTCTTTAAGAAAGGGAAAAACAGGCTATAATCTGCAAGCGGTGAAAGTCGATGCGTATTTTACGGAAATTGCATCGGATTTGGAGAAGGCCTGTTATGCCGCCTATTTTCTGGAACTTGCCTCTGTGGTATCCCAGGAGAACCTGCCTGCGGATGGAATGGTGAACCTGATTTATCTCTCCCTGAAAGCACTGCTTCACAAAAACCTGAACAACCGCTTGGTGCGCGCTGTTTTTGAACTTCGTCTTCTATTTTTAGAGGGGGAGTATACGGAAGAGCCTCCTTATTCGAAGCGGAAGGCAGTACAGGAGGCGTGGCAGTATGTGCTGTCGATGCCTCTCGGAAAGCTCTATACCTTTACTTTGGAGGGAGCGGCGCTGGAGGATTTTTGTGAAAATGTTTCCGCACTTTGCCAAGAGAGTTTTCCCGTACATTTTCAAAGTATGAAGATCCTGGAGAGTTTGCGGGAATAAGGAATAAGGAGTGTAAAGCATGGAATTACTGGATTACTTAGCATGGAGAAACGATGTCCCGCTGTCTATCGCCCCTTTTAATGAGGTGGACAATGTTATCCTTGCCTATTTGGCCTATATTGATTTTGCTGCGTTACGGCAGGAATGGGATGGCTTCTATGATTTAAAGGAGCTCTTTCAGTGTTTTTGCGAAAAGTATTCCATGGAAGAAATCAAGACATCGGGGCAGTTTACGGAGCGAGCACCGCTATTATTGCAAAAGATGATGGAGGGAGCGCGTTTTCGGGATACAAAAGTCGGGTACTATGTGAAGGATTTTGATAAAGATACAGTGAAGCAATTTACTGCCCTTTGCTTTTTCCTTCCGGATGGTACAAACTATGTTTCCTTTCGAGGGACTGACGAGACGATTACCGGTTGGAGAGAAGACTTTCTCATGAGCTGTCAGTCGGAAACGGCAGGCGCTAAGGAAGCAGTGAATTATATGAATAAAGTGGCTAAGATTTTGGAAGGGCAGCTCATTTTGGGAGGACACTCGAAAGGCGGGAACTTTGCGATGTATGCGGCTGCCTTCTGTGAGGCAGAGAACAAGGAGCGTATTGTGCAAGTTTATAATAATGACGGCCCGGGTTTTCGAGAGGAAGTGATTCAGTCTTCGGCATTTCAGGAGATTTTGCCGAAAATTCTTACCGTTGCGCCCCAGAGTTCCATTATCGGGCAACTTCTGTCCAATCCGGCAAAACAGCATGTGATTCACAGTACGGCAAAGGGCATTTTGCAGCATGACGCCATGACCTGGGAAGCGGAAAAGGATGTCCTCGTCTCTGCGGAATTGGATGAGCTTAGTGAGTACACGAAAACCACCTTGGGAAGCTGGCTGGAAAGCATGGATGATGAAACCAGAGAATCCCTTTGCACAACCGCATTTTCCCTGATTGAAAGCACAAAGTCGGAGACCTTTGTAGAGTTCTCCGGAAATTTAAGAAAAAATATGGAAATCATCTGGAAAGAAATGGGAAAACTTCCGGAAGAGAAGAAAAAAGAAATCATGAATGCTTTAAGCAATTTGATGGAAAGCAGTACACAAGCCGCCGTTTCGCAGATCAAAAGTGGTGGACAGACGGTGCTCAGTCAACTACAGAGCAGCGGGCAGGCACTGCTTAGCCAGATGCAAAGCGGAGGACACGCGGCCATTAGTCAGGTGATGGGAAAGACAAAGGAGGAAGGGGAGAAGGTGTAGAGGAGAAAGTGATTGCTGATACAAATTTCTATTTTTTATCTTGCTTCCCCTTATTATAAACTCTATAATAAAATCAAATCGTGATTTAGTAAATCCGGATTAGATAAATCGCATTGGCGGGAGGTAGAGTGCTTTGTTTATTGGAAGGCAAAATGAGTTAAATTATTTCAATAACAAATATAATGAAAATGGCGGACAGCTGATTGTTTTATATGGTAGAAGACGTGTCGGTAAGACGGAAACTTTACGAGAGTTTTGTAAAGGAAAGCCCCACGTCTTTTTTTCCTGTACTGAAACAACAGATGCTGTGCAGCTCAGAAATTTTTCGAACTGTATGTTACGAGAAGAGATTCCGGCAAAAAACTATATTTCTAGCTTTCATGATTGGGAAACGGCATTTCGCTCCGTTTTGGAGCTTCCGTATGGAGAAGAGAAAAAATTACTGATTATTGATGAGTTCCCCTATATGTGTCATGGCAATAAAAGTATACCTTCTATACTGCAAAATTTATGGGATACGGAACTGAAAGATAAGAATGTGATGCTGATTTTGTGCGGAAGTGCCATGAGTTTTATGGAAAAGGAATTACTGGCAGAAAAAAATCCTCTCTATGGCAGGGCTACCGGAATCTATAAAATGCGGGAAATGGGCTTTTATGATGCGGCAAAATTCTTTCCGAATTATTCTGCGAAAGATAAGCTGTTGTCTTATTCTATTCTTGGCGGGATACCACATTATTTATGTCAATGGAATTCGAATTTATCTCTTGAGGAAAATATTAAAAGAAACATTTTGACGAAGGGCTGTGTTTTATATAGTGAGGTGGAGTTTTTGCTTCATCAGGAGTTGAGGGAAACGCCAATTTACAATTCCATTATTGAAGCGGTTGCCTTGGGAAATACCAAGCTTAATGCTATTAGCCAGAAGTCTCTTGTAGAGGATACTTCCAAGACTAGCGTGTACCTTAAGAACCTGATGGAACTAGGCATTGTGGAACGAGAATTTTCAGTGGATGCGGGAATTAAAGAACATGGGAATTCCAATAGAGGAATTTATCGCCTGACGGATAATTATTTTCGTTTCTGGTATGCATTTTGCTTTACGAATTTTTCTCAGCTGGAAGATGGAGATGTGGATGGTGTTTATGAATATTTAGTTAAGCCTATGCTTCAGCAATTTGCTTTTGTTACTTTTGAGTCTGTCTGCCATGAGTTTGTTCGGGAAATGCAAAAAAAGAATGCCTTGCCTTTTCGTTATGCCAAAATGGGGAGATGGATGGGAAAGACGACAGTTCGTGATGATGCCATGCCGGGAGGAGTCCGTATATCGGAGTCTGAAATTGATCTTCTTTGCATCAGTGCCGATGCCAAGCAATACTTACTGGGAGAATGTAAATTGAAAACGAGTCCGTTTTCTTATTCGGAATATTTGGATACGCTGGCAAAGCTTGCCTCCCTTAAAAAAGAAGCAAAGTTCTATTATGCGTTATTTTCGGAGAGCGGATTTGATGAGAAAATCATCGAAGCAGCAGCTGGAAATAATACGATGCTTTATACCCTGGAGCAGATTGTAAATTACAAGTAAATGAGATAGTACAATACAGATTGCAAAGCCTATTAGATCGTGTTTTAAGTGTGCGATTTTCAAAGCCTATCGAATCGTGGTTTCATGGACACGGTCGAATGGGCTTTTATATTTTTAAAGGAGAACCATGGAACTGGTTGAGATCTTTTATAACAAACTGAGTGATTATCAGAGTTACAAGGATTGTAAATGATCAATAACCTATCCATTTAAGTATGCGGTAGAGTTAAGATTCAATAGGATAACTTTAGGCTTCTGATTATTGTATTGTTTTACTTTATACAAAAGAAGATTTTTGTCATTTATATCGAACAAAAATCTTCTTATTATTTTAAATATCAAGTATAATGGATTCATATTTCCCATCAATCCTAAAGGAGGCCTCCCCAAATGATTCAACGTGAGAGATACATCAATAACATTAAACCGTTTATCGGAAAGGATATTGTCAAGGTTCTGACCGGAATTCGCCGATCGGGAAAGTCTGTTATGCTCCGGCTTATTCAAGAGGAAATTCAAAGACAAGGTGTTGTAGAGACTCAGTTTATCAGCTTTAATTTTGAGTCCATGGAAAATGCGGATTTCTGCACAGCGAGTTCTTTGTACCAAGAATTGAAAAGAAGGATTGCATTAATCCAAGGAAAGGTTTATTTATTTTTTGATGAAATCCAAGAAGTAGAGCAGTGGGAAAAATGCATTAATTCTGCCCGTGTAGATTTTGATTGTGACATCTATATCACTGGCTCCAATGCAAAGCTACTTTCTGGAGAGCTGGCAAGCTATCTTGGCGGACGTTATGTAGAGTTTGTGGTTTTCCCATTTTCCTTCGAAGAATATCTGGAGTCTATAAAACAGGAAAATAAAGATACTTCCGTTACAGAAGAATTCAAGAATTATCTGGAAATGGGAGGGATGCCTTTTCTTGTGAATCTTCGTTATGATAAAGAGGCTTCTCTACAATATCTAAGAGATGTCTATAATTCCGTGCTCTTAAAGGATGTGGTCCAGCGTAATAATATTCGTGATGTGGAACTGTTGGAGAGGATGATTCTATATTTTTTAGACAATGTAGGACATAGCTTTAGTGCAAGAAGCATATCCAATTATTTAAAGCAGGAAAATCGGAAAGTTTCTGCCGAAACCATTTTGAATTATATAAAAGCATGCTGCGATGCTTATCTTTTTATGAAACTTAGACGGGAAGATCTTCAGGGAAAGAAAATTCTTAGTGTAAATGAGAAGTATTATTCGGTGGATCATGGACTACGGGAAGCTATCTTAGGAACGAACACGAGAAATATCGACCAAGTTCTTGAAAACATTGTTTGTGTGGAATTGCTTAGACGAGGCTATACGGTTACAATTGGAAAAAATGGGGAGAAGGAAATTGATTTTATAGCGAAAAAAAATAAGGACAAACTGTATATTCAAGTGGCTTATCTTCTTGCCGGTTCTGAGACTATTGAACGAGAATTTGGCATCTATGACTCGGTTCGGGATCATTATCCCAAGTATGTCCTTTCTTTGGATGAATTGGATATGAGCCGTAATGGCATAAAACATTTGAACATACGGGATTTTCTTCTTAGTAAAGAGTATTAAAGAGTGAAAACTTACAAATACTTGATTTAAGAATATATCATTTAAAAGCCTCACTCCACTATCCAGTCAATTTTAACGAACTCCTTCCTGTGTAAAATACATTTGAGAGTAAGCAAAGTAAAAAAATGTGCATTGCTGAAATAGAATGGATGGTATTTGCATGGAAGAGATGTATTTTACAATGACGAGATGCTATCATTATTTTGAGACATAGTTTTTGAAGGAGGTAGTATGCGCTCCAAGAACATAGACTTTCGAAAGATAAGCGATAATTTTTGGCTTGTTTCCATGAATGATAAATTGAGAAAAGTAGTGGAAGGGTATCCGGGAGCGGATTTAGCCAATTTTATTCTCTGCTATGGGTATATAGACCATGAAGCTGGCCTAAGCTTGGAAGTTCTTACTCTATCATCTAAAGATGCTGAGGAAGTTCATATTTTTGAGCCAAGAACGGATATATCTTCTAAAATTCGAATTGGAGCTATCAAAGATGAAAATATATGTTTTTTGGAGGATAGGAACGGCGAACTTAGGAGAAAAGATAGCTTTCTTTATTCACGAGGATGAAAATGGAGGTATTGCACTTTGTTCCAATATGAATCCCAGCCAAAAGATTACCGCGGAGGATTTGGAAGATGGAACGATGTTAGACTCTTCGATTCACAACTTTATTCGGGAAAAGAATCAAGATCATTTTTGGGATATTTTAAAATACGATGAAGATTTATTTTTTCCTATTTTCTCCAATCCGGAAGCTATATGAAATCACGCCTTGCATAAGGAAGAGAAATAGACGGTAAAATAAGCATGGGGGCGACAGCATGGTAGTTGTTTTTGAATTTCTTAGCCGAGAGCCTATTGAAAATGTCATTACCGCAATGCATTTTCAGGTGGATAAGCTGGTATTTTTCGGAAATCAGGAGGACATTATCTCTCAGAAGGAAAAGACGGAGAAATTTCTGAGAAAATACTGTGCTGTGGAAAGCGTTGTCTTTTTGCCTTTGTCGGAAAGCAATTTGCAGTCGGTTTTAGAAACGATGCGAAAGGAGATAGAGTTGGAGCTTAGCCGAAATGCCAAGCTCTTTTTTGACATTACCGGGGGAGAAAGCCTGATGCTGGTGGCCTTTGGTATGTTGTCCCGGGAATATGAAACCCCTATGCACATGTTTGATATTTTCAAAGGAAAGCTTTTGGAGCTAGACGCAGAATCATCGCATTACGATGAGCGTAATAAAGAGGCTTTGAACAGAGATAAACAGGATGATGACAAGTTGAATACAGTGTGCTCCGATACGAAAAAAGGTAAAAACATCAGCAGTATAGCGGTAAAACGTCTTGTTCCCATGTCTCTGGACAAACTGGTTGAAATGCACGGCGGGGTCATTAACTATAAGCTGCAAAAAGAAATAAAAGAAGTTCCTGATGAGGAAAGCCGGGAGGATATTTTAAAAATTTGGAAGGTGATGAAGCTTCATTCGGAGTATTGGAATCCTTTTTCAGAGTTTTTAAGAGAAAATATGAGCCCTGATGAGGAAGGCCGAGTGTATCGAAAGGAAAGTACGGTGCTGAAGGCACTGGCGGGTTCTTCCAACAAATTAAAGTCTGCCCAAAAGTTTTATCAAATCATGGAGGATTTGGCTCAGGCAGGAGCGATTCTTGATTTAAAACGTTCTGAGGGGAAATATCAATTTTGCTTTAAGAACAAGACGATTAAGGGATATCTTTGGGATGGAGGCAGCATTTTAGAGCTCTATACTTATTTGCAGGAAAAGGGGCATAGTGATGAGTGCCGAGTGGGAGTGCATCTGGACTGGGATGGGGTGCTGGAAGGCCCATCCGGAATAGATGTGTTAAATGAAATCGACGTCCTGTCTCTTCAGGGCTATATTCCCGGCTTTATTTCCTGTAAGAGCGGGAAGCTTTCACCCCAGCAGTGCTTGCATGCTCTTTATGAACTGGATACAGTGGCTCATCGCTTTGGAGGAAAATATGCCAAGAAGCGCCTGGTATTGACAGCAGAGATGAGTGAAGTCTATCAGGAGCGCGCCTTGGAAATGGGGATAGAGCTGAAAGTGGAGTAAGGGAAAATACGAATGGAATGGGATGAGTTTTATTCTGTGCGTTAGAATGATATTACAATAGGATTTGTTTTAGTCTATTTATTTCAAACAGGTTTAAGACTGGATTTTTATAGAAAAAGCAGGTAGACTAGAGCGTATTAAAATGGATGGTTTGGAAGCATTTTAGAGAACGGCAGAAGGCTTGGAAGAAAGTGCTTCCCGCTTGCTTCGGTTTTAACTAGGGCAAGAGAAGGGGGGAAATATGGCAAAGAATTATACGATGGACACGATTGTTTCCTTGGCAAAGTCGCGAGGATTTGTGTACCCCGGTTCGGAGATTTATGGCGGACTGGCGAATACCTGGGACTATGGGAATCTGGGCGTGGAACTGAAAAACAACATCAAGAAAGCCTGGTGGAAGAAGTTTGTGCAGGAGTCCAAGTATAATGTGGGAATCGATTGTGCGATTTTGATGAATCCGCAGACTTGGGTTGCCTCCGGTCATCTTGCCGGTTTTTCGGATCCTTTGATGGATTGTAAAGAATGCCATGAGCGTTTTCGTGCAGATAAGCTGATAGAGGAGTTCTGTGCGGAAAATGGCATTGCTCTTGAGGGTTCGGTAGATGCCTGGTCCAATGCCGATATGGAGAAATTTGTCGCAGAGAAAAATATCCCCTGTCCGTCTTGTGGAAAGCATGATTTCACACCGATTCGACAGTTCAATTTGATGTTTAAAACCTTCCAGGGCGTGACGGAAGATGCGAAGAACACCGTTTATCTTCGTCCGGAAACCGCACAGGGCATTTTTGTGAACTTTAAGAATGTGCAGAGAACGGCGAGAAAGAAACTGCCCTTCGGTATTGCGCAGATTGGAAAGTCTTTCCGAAATGAGATTACACCGGGAAACTTTACTTTCCGTACAAGAGAGTTCGAACAGATGGAACTGGAGTTTTTCTGTAAGCCGGATACCGATTTGGAATGGTTTTCTTATTGGAAGGACTACTGCCAGAACTGGCTTTATAGTCTTGGCATGAAGAAAGAAATGCTTCGTGCGAGAGACCATGAGAAGGAAGAACTTTCTTTCTATTCGAAGGCGACGACGGATTTGGAATTCCTTTTCCCCTTCGGCTGGGGCGAGCTTTGGGGAATTGCGGATAGAACGAATTATGACTTATCCCGCCATGAAGAGGTTTCCGGACAGGATATGAAGTACTTCGATGATGAGACCAATGAGCATTATCTTCCGTTTGTCATTGAACCTTCTCTCGGTGCAGACCGCGTAACGCTGGCTTTTCTCTGCGCAGCCTATGATGTGGAGGAGTTGGAAGGAGGGGACGAAAGAACGGTTCTTCATTTCCATCCGGCGATTGCTCCGATTAAGCTTGCCGTGCTTCCGCTTTCCAAGAAGCTTGGAGAAGGGGCGGAGAAGGTGCATGAGGAACTTTCCAAGTACTATATGACGGAATATGATGACCGTGGAAATATTGGAAAACGTTATAGAAGACAGGATGAGATCGGAACGCCGTTCTGTGTGACCTATGATTTTGAATCGGAGACGGATCATGCCGTGACCGTAAGAGAACGGGACAGTATGGCGCAGGAGCGTATTCCCATTGAGAAATTAAAGGAATACTTTGACGAGAAACTGGCTTTCTAAGCTTTGAAACAATATAGAGAAGAAGAAAGGCCTGAAAAATCGGATAGGATTTTTCGGGTCTCTTTTTTGTTCATAGCGAGATATCGCACGCTTTGCATGCGATACTCGTTTGCGTTTAGAAAGAGGGGAAAAAGCTTTGCAGGCTGATTCCTTGGAGAACTGCACTAAAAAAAAACATCTCTATGCAATGTATTTTGCTATAATAGGCAGATAAGGATTTTTTTCAGAATTTGTTACCTTATGCGTATTGGCTACTGGATATGGAGGAGAGCATGTACAAAATCACTAGAGTTGAGCATCTCGTTGATAAGGACTGGCTCATGGATGTGGAAGCACCCTTTGTTGCGCGTAAAGCGGAGCCCGGGCAGTTTATGATCGCGAAGTTGGGGGAGCTGGGAGAAAGAATTCCTCTGACCATAGCGGACTATGACAGAGAGAAAGGAACCATTACCATCGTTTTTCAGGTGATTGGGGCATCGACCGAGAAGTTCAGTCACTTGAAAGAAGGCGATTTCTTTACGGATATCGTGGGGCCTTTGGGACGTCCGTCCGAGCTTGTTGAGATGTCTAAGGAAGAGTTGGAGAAAGAAAATATTATCTTTATTGCAGGAGGCGTCGGAGCAGCTCCTGTTTATCCACAGGTAAAGTGGCTTCATGAAAGAGGAATTGAAGCCGATGTCATTCTCGGAGCAAGAAATAAAGACCTTATCATTATGGAAGAGGAACTCCGTTCCGTTGCAAAGAACGTCTATGTTACGACAGATGACGGTTCTTATGGAGCAAAGGGCGTCGTTACCGATGTATTGAAGCGCCTTGTAAATGAAGAAGGAAAGCACTATACGCGTTGTATTGCTATCGGACCGGTAATCATGATGAAGTTTGCAGCGCTTACCACGAAAGAACTGGGCATTCCGACCATCGTTTCGATGAACCCGATTATGATTGACGGAACCGGTATGTGCGGTGCCTGCCGTCTGGTTGTAGGAGACCAGGTCAAGTTTGCTTGTGTAGACGGTCCGGAGTTTGACGGCCATCTTGTTGACTTTAATTTAGCCATGAAGAGGCAGCAGACCTATAAGACGGAAGAGGGAAAAGCTCTTCTGGAACTGTTGGAAGCGGAGAAGTCCCATGGTGGATGCGGAAATTGCAACTAAGGGAGGAAAAGTATGGCTGATATGATGAAGAGAGTTCCGGTAGCAGAACAGGAACCGAAGGTTCGCGCGAAGAACTTTGAAGAAGTATGTTTGGGATATACGGAGGAAGAAGCAAAGGAAGAGGCGGAGCGTTGCCTGAACTGTAGAAATCCGAAGTGTGTGGTAGGTTGTCCCGTATCGATTCAGATTAATGAATTCATTCATGAGGTAAAAGAAGGAAATATCGAGAAAGCGGCTGAGGTCATCGCCCGTTCCTCCGCGCTTCCTGCTGTTTGCGGAAGAGTGTGCCCTCAGGAGACACAGTGTGAAGGCGTTTGTATCCGCGGTATCAAGGGAGAGCCGGTTGCTATCGGAAAGTTGGAGCGTTTTGTTGCAGACTGGGCAAGAGAGCATGGCTATCAGGCAGCGAAGGCCGGTCAGCCGAACGGAAAGAAAGTGGCTGTCATCGGTGCAGGTCCTTCCGGTCTTACTTGTGCGGGAGATCTTGCAAAGCTGGGCTATGACGTAACGATTTTTGAGGCTTTTCATGAGCCGGGCGGCGTATTACAGTATGGTATTCCCGAGTTCCGTCTTCCGAAGACGAAGGTGGTAGGACCGGAGATTGAGAATGTAAAGAAACTTGGGGTAAAGATTCTGACAAACGTCTTTGTAGGACGTTCCATCACAGTAGATGAGCTTTTAAATGAAGAAGGCTTTGATGCCGTGTTCCTGGGAACCGGTGCAGGACTGCCGAAGTTTATGAATATTCCGGGAGAGACGGCAAATGGCGTATTTTCCGCAAACGAATTCTTAACCAGAAACAATCTGATGAAGGCATACCGTGAGGATGCGGATACGCCGATGAAGGTCGGAAAGAAGGTTGTTGTGGTCGGCGGCGGTAACGTGGCAATGGATGCGGCGAGAACGGCACTCCGACTTGGTGCGGAGGTGCATGTCGTTTATCGTCGTTCCGAAGAAGAGCTTCCGGCGAGAAAGGAAGAAGTGCATCATGCAAAGGAAGAGGGCATTATCTTTGACCTTTTGCAGAACCCGGTAGAGATTCTTACCGACGAAAATGACTGGGTAACCGGAGTGAAGATAGTAAAGATGGAACTCGGTGAGCCGGATGCATCCGGAAGAAGAAGACCGATTGAAATTCCGAATTCCGAGTACACGATGGACTGCGACACCGTGATTATGTCTCTTGGAACTTCTCCGAATCCGTTGATTAGTTCCACAACGAAGGGCCTGGATACGGACCGGAAGGGATGTATCATTGCGAAAGAGGAGAATGGAGCAACTACAAAGACGGCGGTTTATGCCGGCGGAGATGCGGTAACCGGTGCAGCAACCGTCATCCTTGCCATGGGTGCAGGAAAAGCGGCGGCAAAGGGAATCGACGAGTTCTTATCCAAGAAATAAAGGATTTGCCAAGACGAAGGTGTTTTTTAAGAATAAGAAACGGCATGGTCGAAAAGGACCATGCCGTTTTTGTTATGCTTCGATGAATAGGAAAGAAGCTGCTGTAAAAGAGGCTTAAATTGCTCTTGTGTACTTCTTCAGGAATTCCTTCTCTTCGTCGTTTAAGTGCGGTGCAATCTCCTCGTATACTCTCTTGTGGTAATCGTTTAAGTATCTCTTATTCTCTTCGTTCAGCATATCCGGATTGATGGCATCGAGATCGAAAGGAACCAGAGTGATGGTCTCGAAGTAGAGGAACTGTCCATACTCATTCTTGGCACCGTTTCTGGCAAGAAGCTCGTTCTCCAGACGGATACCGTGAGAATCGGTAATGTAGAGACCCGGCTCATCGGTCAGAACCATGCCTTCCTGAATCTCTTCCGTTTCTCCTGCTCTCCACTTGTAACGGAAGCCGGCAGGACCTTCATGGATGTTCAGAAGATAGCCTACGCCGTGTCCTGTTCCGTGATTGAAGTTCATGTCTCTATCCCAGAAAGGCTTTCTCGCAAGGATGTCCAGAGTCAGACCGGTAGAACCCTGTAAGAATCTGGCATTCGCAAGCTGTAAGTTACTGATGGCAACAAGTGTAAAGTCGTCCTTCATCTGCTGCGGAATCTCACCGAACGCAAAGGTTCTTGTAATATCGGTAGAACCTTCATAGAAGCCTGCACCGGTATCACTTAAATACAGCGTTCCCGGATGGAATTCCACATCGGTCTCCGGAGAAGAAGTATAGTGAACTATTGCGGAGTGCGGTCCGAAAGAGGAAATCGGCTCGAAGGAGTCCCGAATAAAGTTCCCCATCTCGGCACGGAATTCGTCAAGCTTTGCGGAAGCGCTGATTTCCGTAATCTTGGTCTTTCCGACATTTTCCTTTAACCACTTCATGAAACGAACGTGTGCAATGCTGTCCTTGATTTCCGCTTTCTTGATATTCTCGACCTCAACCGGATTCTTCAAGGCCTTCATCAGAATTGCCGGATTTCTCTTGTTTACCGTATGAACGGAATCCGGGATATTGTTGTAGATCGCGTAGTTCAGCTTTGCCTTATCAATCATGACATTGGCACCTGCCGGGAGCTTCTTTACATCCTCGTAAATCGCATTGTAGGGGTGGAAATTTACGCCTTCCTTCTTTAAGAGAGCTTTCAGTTTATCATCGAGCTTTCTCTCATCAATGTAGAGCTCAAAGCTATCCTTCTTGATGATGGCATAGGAGAGTACCAACGGGAAGAAGTCGATATCGTTACCGCGGATATTCAATGTCCAGCAGGTATCATCCAATGTGGAGACAATGTGGGTGTCGCAACCTGCATCAGCCATTTCCTTACGGATACGGGAGAGCTTGGAAGCAGTGCTTTCTCCGCTGTATTTTTCCTCCAGGAACCATGCCGGCTCTTCGGAAAGAGGAGGACGATCATTCCAGATGGCATCAATCAAATCTTCCTGGTAATCTACCTTTGCGCCTTTTTTCTTTGCGATTTCAGCGTACTCTTCGCCTTCTCCGACAGAGACAACACGACCGTCGAAAGAAAGAGTCTGTCCTGCCTGTAGTGTATCCTCAAGGTATGCAGTCAGAGTCGGAACACCCGGCTCGCCCATCTTCATGAGTTCTACAGTGGTTCCTTCCAACTGCTTTCCTGCCTGAAGGAAATACCGTCCATCTGTCCATAACTTGGCATCATGTAAAGTGATTACTGCGGTACCTGCTGATCCGGAGAAGCCGGTGATGAACTTTCTGGCTTTAAAGTGCTCCCCAACGTACTCACTCTGATGGAAATCTGCAGTCGGTACGATGTACATATCAATGTTCTTTTCCCGCATCAGCTTACGCAGTGCGGCTAGTCTCTCTGGTACTGTCATATTGCCCTCCTTAGTGATTGTAAAAAGAGAAAAGATGCTTCTCTTTTTCCTTTAACAAACAAAGAAAAAACAGCAAATCTTATTTGTTATTTTTCTGCCATTCCATTGTAACGCATTTTTCCTTCTGATTAAAGCTTTCCGGGAGAATAAACCTATTTATAGAAAAATGGAATAGAATATCCCGGCTCCCTTTGCGCGCTTTCACAGTTTCACCGCTTTACTCGCTCTCTGTCGATTTTTCCCCGAGAATCAGATCGCTTGCGTAGGGAAGGCTTTCAATCCAGTCACAGAAACTGTGCCATTCCATGAGTTTATGCGACTTCCTGCTGAAATACATATTAATGAGGTTTTCGTAATTCATGCTGCAAGTGCGCATCTGGTTATAGGAACTCGGAAGAAGCTGAATCAGGGTGTACCAGTCTTCTTTCTTTTTCTCTTCAACGAATTTCAGACGGATGCGTTCCAGGTCTTCCACGGTTCGTTTTAAGCTGTGGAGCCCCTCTTCTGTCAGATGGTCATGGGAAAAGTCGTCCAAAGCAAATTCTTTGGAGTGAATCTTATGCATGGTGGAAGTGGAATTTGCTACGGTGCTGATTTTATACGTGTCATATTCTTTCCACCAATAAAGAGGCGCAGTGATATCTACGGAAACAAAAATCTGTCGAATGTACTTTCTGTGATCCGGCCCTGCAAGACGAAGTCTCTTTGCCAGAGATAAGTCATTCGGGCCAAGGATATAGTTGCCCTTTTCATCATAGTGTGAATCGCCTCTTGCCCAGGAGTTCATGGGATTTCTGGCTCCGCGAATGGCATTTTCAAGGTTCATTACAGAAGTGCGTTCTAATTGAATCATAGTCATCCTTTCTACATCGGGTTCTACTGCTTTTCCAGAGAAAGAAATTCAAGAGAAAGAAATTTTTCTAAAGAAAAGACCTTATATTGCAAAAACTGCGGGGTAACTCTCGCCCTATTGTAGCTTGAAAGATTGCGCTTGAGAAGAGTTCCTCGTTGTTAAAATTAGATAAAGAGGAATTGATTAAAACGTATGTTTGCATTAAAATAAAGAGAAATGTGTAAATGGAAAAAAAGAAGCGTAAATGGTAAAAAAGAAGTGTAAATGGAAAATAAAGAAAGAAGCGTAAATGGAGTATGAGATAGAAGTAAGGGAAGGAGTAAGAGGGATAAGCAGGATTACAGCAGAGATGCGAAGAATCCTCCACGTGGATATGGATGCCTTCTATGCCTCCGTGGAGATACGGGACAACCCCGCTCTTTCCGGGAAACCTTTGATTATCGGATCCAAACCGACGGAGCGAGGAGTGGTGTGCACCTGTAATTATGAAGCGAGAAAGTACGGCGTACATTCCGCGATGAACAGCAAGGAAGCTTTTCGGCTTTGCCCGAACGGAATTTTTCTTTACCCGGATTTCGAGAAATATAAAGCGGTGTCGGCAGAATTCCATGCCATCCTGGAAAGATACACGAAGGTTGTGGAGTACATTGCATTAGACGAGGGGTATCTTGATTTAACGGATACGACGAGAGATTTTTCAGAAGCGGAGCGCATTGGACGGGAAATACAAAGAAGGGTTTCGGAGGAACTCGGTCTATCTTGTTCGGTCGGCATCGCTTACGGAAAGACAGCGGCAAAAACAGCCAGTGAGGAGAAGAAGCCGGGAGGCTTATTTCTGATTCGGAGTAAAGAAGAATTTGAAGCGCTGCTGAAGGACAGGGATGTGCGTTCTCTCTTTACCGTCGGAAAGAAAACGGCGGAAAAGCTCTATTCTCTCGGTATCCATACGGTGCGGGAAATGCAGGAGCGAGAGAAGGAAGTGCTCCGTTTTCTGGGGAATCAGGGGGAGATGCTTATCCGGCTCTCCCATGGGGTGGATGAACGGCAGGTCGTTCCCTATCGACCGGAGGATAGCCAAAGCATCAGCAGGGAAATGACCTTTCAGGAGGATACGGAAGACTTTGCCTTTTTGGATGATGCTTTGTTTCTTCTTTCTTTTCGGGTGGAAAATAGAGCGAAGCGACATGGACTTTACGGACGGGGCGTGTCCTTAAAACTAACGTATCAGGGCATGAAGACCATTACCCGCTCTTCCCTGATGCAGGAAAGTACACAAAGTGCATTTACTCTTTATAAAAAAGCTTCCGAGATGCTTCGGAAAGTGCCAAAAGGCAGCGTGCGACTTATCGGGGAAGGATTCTATCATTTAGAAGAAGAGGAAGGACGGCAACTTAGCTTTCTGGACATTTTTACAGCGGAAAAAACAAGGGAAGAGAAAGAAATGGAGGAACGATGGAAAGCATTGGAAAAAAAGTACGGCAGTCTCTGTAAAGAACAAAGATCTGCCGTACTTTCCGGCGAACGAATCTATGATTTATTGGAAGAAATGCGGGCGTATAGGGGATAACGCAGGCTATCCTACCACTTCCACGCCATCAGGCAGAAGCTCCGCATTCACGATGGCGTTTCCGCTCATTTTCACTCTCTTTAGATTCGGAAGATTCCGAAGAACGGAGATGTCGGTGATATAGTTATTCGAGAAATCCACTTCCTCCAGGGTGCTTAGACCATTAAGGCAATCCAGGCTTTGCAGTTTATTGTTACTGATATTGAGACTCTTTAACGCCTTGTAATGAGAAAGGAAAGGCTTAATATTAGCGGAAAAATCTTCCGACTCGTTATCTATATTCCGAAGAATAGCCTGTGTGAGAGTCAGGGACTCCACCGTGTTGTCATCCCCCATGCGGCTTAGGGAAACGGGAAGGATAGGATCACTACTTGCTACTTGGTTTTTGTTCGGGGTGAAAAGGAGTTCTTTGACCCCGGTATTCGTAAACGTCTCTGTATAATCCTTATAGCGGCTGAAGGGGGAATCCTGAAATTCCAGCCGTGAAAGAGAGGGAAGCGCCCGAAGGACAGGTCCGAGGTCCGGCTCAACCTCATCGGTAATGCCGTTTCCTATGATGGTAAGGTTCGTTAAAGCATTCATCCCCTGTAAAAAAGCGGCACTGTACTCACTACCGTAGTTATCGATGGTGAGATTCTTTATAGAAGGCATGTGGGAAATGGAATCTCGATCCTGGGAATAACACTTCACATTTTCCAGCGCAGATAAACCGTGTAAGTCGGGAACACCATACGTGTGATAGCCGAGGGAAAGTGTCTGTAAAGAACTGAGGGTGCTGAGCGCATTGACATTTTCCAGAGAAGAGCAGTCAATGGAGAGGCTATTTAAGGAAAGATGCCCCGATAAACCGTCCAGATTCAAAATCGAAAGGTCTTCCAGGTTCAGGGACTTTAATTTCGGCATGTTCTGTACAAAGTTTAAGTCTTTCACATCCTTTAAATTCCGTAAGGAAAGCTGCTCCAGCTGCGGCATACCGGAAAGTACCCCGAGATTTTCCACGGTAGAATCATTCGTTCCCAGTAGATCCAGCTTACTCAGGCTACTTAAAGAAGAAAGAGGGGAAAGGTCCGTGGGCTTGTCTCCATAGAGCCCCAGAGCAAGCGTCTTGAGCTTCGGAAAGTTTCGAAGGAACAGAAGCCCCTTCGTATAGTCATCATCGATATGAATGCTAAGCTCTTCCAGAGAAGAAAATGCCTTAAAGGGAGCGTCCGGATCTTCCTTCTTTTCTTCGTCGGAGTAGGAATCACCGGTAGTATCATCGTCCAGAAGAATGTTATAGAGACCGAGAATCTGATCGGGACTCGCGAAAAGTTTCGAGACAGTTTGAAAATCCTCATTTTGTCCGGAAAAATAGCGGAGATTGGTCAGATTCTTCAGTGTCTTCGCATCGGAGTCGGCATCATAGTTGAAATGCACCTGATATCCAAGGGAGAGCGTGGTGAGCCCCGTAAAAACCTGCATATCCGCTTCGTCAAGGCTATCCGTGGCAGGAAGATAGATCGTTTCCGGATCCTTTGCCGTGCCGTCCTCATTCACAGACTTTGCATAGTTAAACTGCCACTGCTCGCTTTTATCGGCATCGGAACGATTCACTATTTGGATGGACAAGGCTGCAATGGAGTGATAATCCTCCGTTGTGATATCCTTTAGTTGCTTTCCGAAAGCCTTTTCTACGAAACTCTTCACAGTTTCGTCCTCCGGCACGGTACGGAACTTTGCCGTCGTTCGAGAGGCGTTTGTATGAGACGAGTGAGAGGTACGTGCAATGTTACTGAGAATGAGCATCAAGAAAATAAAAACAATTCCGCCAATGACGGCTAACGTCTGTATTACACCGAGATCCTGCCGTACCGGAGCGCTTCTTTGTCCCATATTGACATTATCGATATGGATGTTTTGTGTAATATTCGGTTTATTCGGCTCGATATAGACCTTCGTCTTGCAATAGGCGCAGGTAACGAAGCCTTCCTTCATTCCATCCGGAATCGTGAGTGTTCCGTGGCAGTTCGGGCATTCCATTTTTGTAAGATTCATCTTCTTGCTCCCCTTGTCAAAAATACTTCTGAAAAGAATCTGTCCGTCGTCAAATCCCTCTTCTATACGGAAAGAGGAGAAGAATCTGTCGACCATCCTATTCTTTCTTTTTAAAATAGGAAAAAGCGGATACTTTTCGAACTTTTTAAGTATAGCATAAGCGAGTTGTATGCGCGAGAAAAAGAGTAGAATAAGGGAAAGTTTTTAGCAGAAAAACAAGAGAAAGTATTTGACAGGAAGAAGGCAAATACGCATAATTTAAAGACAAATAAAATGGATTTATAATATTTATTTTTTATAGATATGCACGGATTCTTATGGCTTGGAGGGGAAAATGAAGAATGCCGATCTGATTCAGAAGATGACCCTGGCAGAGAAAGCTGCCATCTTGAGCGGAAAGAATGCATGGAGTACTAGAGGCGTTCCCCGGCTCCATATTCCGGAAATGACTTGCTCGGACGGACCCCATGGTGTCCGCAGACAGGCAGGGGCGGGAGATCATTTGGGAATTAATGCGTCTCTTCCGGCTACCTGTTTTCCGACAGCGGCTTCGATTGCCAACAGTTTCGATGAGAGTCTGGGAGAAGAAGTAGGAAGAGCCTTAGGGGAAGAGGCGAAAACACAAGGCGTCAATGTTCTTCTCGGCCCCGGCTTAAATATCAAGAGAAGTCCCCTGTGCGGTAGAAATTTTGAGTATTTTTCGGAGGATCCGTACCTTGCGGGAAAGATGGCGGCGTCCTACGTGCGAGGCATTCAAAGCGAAGGGGTGTATTCCTGCATCAAGCACTTCGCGGTGAACAGCCAGGAGACGAGAAGAATGGCCATGAGTTCGGTTCTGGATGAAAGGACTCTTCGGGAGATTTATCTCACCGGCTTTGAAATTGCCGTGAAAGAAGGAAAAGCGAAAGCCATCATGACCAGTTATAATGAGGTGAACGGGATTTATGCGAATGAAAACGAGCATCTCTTAAAGGATATTTTAAGAGAGGATTGGGGATTTCAAGGTATCGTCATTACGGACTGGGGCGCTTCCAACGATCATACGAAGGGGGTAAAAGCGGGTTCGAATCTGGAGATGCCGAACCCCGGCTTGGATTCTGCCAGAATCCTGATAGAGGGGCTTAATAAGGGAGAAATCACCGAGGAAGAGATTGATGAGCGAGTGGATGAATTGCTGACTGCCATTCTGGAAACGAATGCTGCGGCAAAAGGAAAGAAAGAAGAATTTGCAATAGACGCCCACCATGCCTTGGCGAGAAAAGCGGCAGTGGAAAGTGCAGTACTTTTGAAGAATGAAGAGAGTGCACTACCTTTAGGCAAGGGAGAAAAGATTGCGATTATTGGCGATTTTGCCTTCGAACCGAGATACCAGGGAGCCGGTTCTTCCGTGGTCAATACCACGAAGCTGGAAACGGTTTCCGACATGGTGAAAGAGTATCCCGAGTTGGAAGTTGTCGGCATGGCAAGAGGATATCTGAGGCAGGGCGGTGAAGAGGAAGCTTTAGCGGAAGAAGCGTTGGCTCTTTCCAAGAAAGCGGATAAGGTCTTGTTCTTCTTCGGCTTGGATGAAATGAGCGAGTCGGAGGGACTGGACAGACAGCACATGGAGATTCATGAGAATCAGTTGTCTCTCTTGAAACGCATTCATGAAGTGAATCCGAATATTGTGGGGATTTTAAGTGCGGGTTCCTCTGTCACGATGGGACATGAAGTGCATTTGAAGGCGCTTTTACACAGCTATCTGGGAGGCCAGGCCGGGGCTGGTGCCGTATTGGACCTTCTTACGGGAAGAGAGAATCCCTCCGGTAAGCTTGCGGAGACCTATCCTATTTCCGGAGAGGACGGTTCCGAAGTGCGGTATTATCCGGCGAAGGAAAGAACGGCAGAGTATAGAGAAGGGATTTTTGTAGGGTATCGCTATTTCGATAAAGCGGAGGTTCCGGTGAAGTATCCCTTCGGATACGGTCTTTCCTACACAAGTTTTTCCTATAGTGATCTCGAAGTTACAGAAAAGGGAGTTCGTTTTTCTATTGAAAATACAGGAGAACGGGATGGTGCGGAAATTGCAGAGCTTTATATCGGACTGCCCGAGTCCGAAATTTTCCGTCCGAAGAAAGAACTGAAAGGCTTTAAAAAAGTCTTCCTGAAAGCAGGAGAAAAGAAGCAGGTGGAGATTCCCTTTGATGATAAGAGTTTCCGCTACTGGAATGATTTAACAAAGCAGTTTGAAGTGGAGAGAGGACAGTACCGTATTCTTATCGGGGCGTCTCTCACGGATATCCGTCTGGAAGGAACCTTAGAAAAGGAAGGCAGTACGGAAAAGCTTCCCTATCAGGAGGGAGGACTGGACTCTTACTTTAGCGGAAAAGTAAAGGATGTTCCGGATGCGGAATTCGAAAAACTTTTGGGGCACCCGATTCCTGACGGGCACTGGCATGGTGAACTCGAGTTAAATGATGCTTTGTGCCAGCTCTATTATGCGAAAAGCCCGGTGGCGAGACTTCTCTTTAAGATTTTGGACGGAAAGAAGAGAAAAGCGGATCATGAGGCAAAGCCGGATTTGAATATCCTTTTCCTCTACAATATGCCTTTCCGGGCTATCGCCAAAATGAGTGAGGGAGCAGTGAGTATGGAAATGGCAAAGTCTATGGTAACGCTTGTAAACGGACATTTCTTTAAAGGCTTTGAAGGCATCGTCGGAGGGTATTTTAAAAACCGAAAACAAAATAAGCGCTATGAAGCGGCTTTGAAGGAGGGAAGAGAATGGAAGCAATAAAAAAATGGATAGACGCGCACCCGAACCTTTGGGAGTTTATCCTTTTTAATCTTCTTTCCAACTGTGCGACGGTGACGAACTTTGTTGTGATGTGGATCTGTACGGGTATGCTTTTTACTTCTTATAAAACAGTGCCGTTTCACTTTCTGGTCTTTGATTATACGAAAGAAGACAGTTTGATGCTTTGCGGCTTTTTGAGCTTTCTGGTGGCGACGGCACTCGCCCAAACCGTGAACTTCTTTGTACAGAAGAATCTGGTGTTTAAGTCCAATGCGCAATTTCAACAGGCGGTACCGAAGTATATCCTACTAGCCGTTGTACTGGTACTGGTTTCTGCCGCTTTACCGGGATACAGTCAGCAGTTTTTTATTAAGCTGGGGATTCCGGTGGGGCTTGCTCCTACACTGGCAAATGTAGTCAATATCGTAGTGCAGGTTGTGCTTAGCTATCCTGCCATGAAGTTCTGGATCATGCCGAAAGGCGAGCAGTAGAATACGGAATCGAAGCTTCTTCGTTCGTGATTCTCCTTTGGAGAAGGAAGAGAAGAGCAACGGGAAGTAGAGACACTTATGCGAATTCACGCATGAGTCATATAAAGAAGGGGTAAAAGATGGTTGATTTTTTATTGAAAATGGTCGGACCGTTTTTCTTGGGACTCGGGGTAAGTGAAGCGGACCTGAAGTCTTATCTTACCATGTTGCAGGGTTATGTCTGCTTTATTTTGATTGCACTTCTTGCACTTCTTGTGATTTTAGTCGTAGCGCATTTTATCAAGAAAAAATGGAGACGCTTTGTTCGCCTTGAAGCGGTGCTGAGCTTTCTCTTGGCAGTGGTAGTGGTTGTAAACTTAATTGCTTACGGCCCGATGTACAGTAATGTTTCCGGTTTCCTGAATGCTTCGAAAGTAACGATTCCGGAAGAGACCAGAAATCACAGTAAAGAGGTGGTAAAGAAAATCGGAGAAGAGGGATTTGTGCTTCTTAGAAATGAGGATTCCCTTCTTCCGTTAAAGGACGAGAAGAAGTTAAATGTCTTCGGCTGGGCATCTACTGCACCCATCTATGGCGGTACAGGCTCCGGATCTTCCGATACCAGTAAGAATGAAGGAATTCTGGATTCCTTAAAAGACGCAGGCTATGCGCTAAATGATGATCTGATCAATATGTATAAGAAATACCAGGATGGAAGAGTCAGCAAGGGTCTTAATATGAAAGAGCAGGACTGGAGTCTTCCTGAACCAACAGCAGAGTACTATACAGCGGATGTGATGAAGAAAGCGAAGGATTTCTCCGATACTGCCGTAATCGTATTGGGGCGTTCCGGAGGAGAGGGAGCGGATCTTCCTACGGATATGCGTGCCATTATTGACGGAAAATACAACATTGCAAAAGAAGTTTCTGCGAATCCGGATAAATACGGCTATTTTGGTGCACAGTATAAGAACAACGGAAAAGAGCCGGATTTCGATGAGGGACAGTCCTATTTGGAACTTTCCAAGCCGGAAAAGGACATGATTAAGACGGTTTGTGACAACTTCGATAAGGTGGTTCTGATTGTGAATGCCAACAATCCTATGGAGCTTTCCTTTGTGAAGGACTATAAGCAGATCAAATCGATGATTTGGGCTCCGGGTGCAGGCGTCAGCGGATTTGAAGCAATCGGAGAAATCATGAAGGGAGAGGTTAACCCGTCCGGACGTACCGTGGATACCTTTGTGAAGGATTTAAAGAAGACACCTTATATCAACAATATTGGAAATCATGCTTATTCCAATGTGAATGATTTAAAGGAAGCGATTGTGAAGTCCGATAACTCCGCAGAAGGAAATATTTCTTTTGTGAATTATGCGGAGGGCATTTACACAGGATACAAGTTCTATGAAACTGCGGCGGAAGAGGGATTCCTGAACTACGAGGATACCGTGGAATATCCTTTCGGATACGGACTTTCTTATACGACCTTTACGCAGAGTATGGAGAACTTTAAAGATGAAGGGGATAGTGTAAGCTTTGACGTAGAAGTAAAAAATACAGGTTCCGTCGAAGGAAAAGATGTCGTTGAGGTTTACTCTACACCTCCTTATGAAAATGGAGGAATTGAGAAATCCGCCGTGAATCTCGTTGACTTTGCAAAGACGAAGAGTCTTAAGCCGGGCGAAACGGATAAGATTTCTTTTACGATTAAGAAGGAAGACCTTGCCTCCTATGATTCGGAAGGCGTAAAAATTCAGGGTGGCGGATACATTCTGGAAAAAGGAGAGTACAAGATTTCTATTCGGAAGAACTCCCATGAGGAGATTGCCTCCAAGACTTTCACGGTGAACGAGGATATTGACTACTCGAAGAACAAGAGAGAATCAGATAAGGTAGCTGCTGTAAATCATTTTGAAGAGTATGCGAGAGGAAAGTTCACAGTACTTTCCCGAAAGGATCATTTTGCAAATTATGACAAGGCTTGCGGTGTGATTCCGGAGGAAGCCTATGTCATGGATGATGCGACCAAGGAAGCTGTTAAAGAGGTTTCCTTCCCGTACTATGATCCGAAGAAATACGATAAAGCGGAAGATAAGATGCCTACCATGGGTGCAAAGAACGGCTTGAAGCTCTATGACTTACGGGGAGCGTCTTATGATGATGAAAAGTGGGATAAGCTTCTGGATGAGATGAGTTTTGAGGACATGAGTACGCTGATTAATGTGGGCGGTTGGCAAACCTCCGCAATCAAGTCCATTAAGAAGCCGGCTACTGTAGACTGTGACGGTCCTGCGGGAATGAATAACTTTATCACCCAGGTCTACGGTACGTCTTTCCCGGGAGAGATTTTGATGGCGCAGAGCTATAACAGAGATCTTCTGGAAGAAATAGGAGATGCTATCGGAGCGGAGTTTAAGGCAGCAGGCTACTTCGGATGGTACGGACCTGCCGCAAATACGCATAGAAGTGCCTTTGCAGGAAGAAACTTTGAGTATTTCTCGGAGGACGGGGTTCTTTCCGGAAATCTTGCCGCAGCGGAAATGAACGGCGTCGTGAAGCACAATGTTTATCCATACTTCAAGCACTTTGCTTTGAACGACCAGGAAACGAACCGTTGCGCCTTCCTCTTAACCTATGCTACCGAGCAAACGATTCGGGAGAATTATCTGAAGGGCTTTGAAATCGGCTTAAAGAAGTATCAGGGAAAGCTGCAAGGGATGATGTCTTCCTTCAATTTCATCGGAACAATTCCGGCTACAGCCAATAGTAACCTTTTAAATGATGTACTTCGTAAGGAATGGGGCTTCCAGGGTGTGGTTGTAACCGATTATGACGGCTCCTATGGCTATATGATTTCGGACAATTCTGTTCGAAACGGAAATGACCTGATGTTAGGCTTTGCGATGGCAGAGTCCAATAAGTTTACGGATCAGAGTGCAACCTTAGTGCTGGCAATGCGGAAGGCTTGCAAGAATATCCTCTATACTGTAGTGAACAGCGGTGTTTATGAAAAGGGCGATCCGACCGGAAAGATGACGAATATGACGAAGATCTTCCTGGCAGCGGATGCAATTTTCGCCGTTCTGTTCCTTGGTGCACAGTTCCTTCTGCTTCGCGGTTTAAAAAAGAAGGATGAGGAGAAAGTAGAAGAAGGGAATGCGTAGAGCGTACAGCCGGAGCGAAAGAAACGAGATAGAGCCGAATGCTGTAGTTTTTCCATGTAGTGTCAGCTAAGAGTAGAAAGAGTCGTGAGAGGGAAAGTGACTTTCTCACGGCTCTTTTTTGTGTTAAGCTGTTCCGGTACAAAAGCGCTGTGTGAAGGAAGGCGTAGAGCGGAGAAACGAATTATGCTTATAGAAGAATTGAGGAAGGAAAGATGACGAATTTGGTTTTTCCCTTAGTTTCCAAAATACTCTCCCTGCTTGTTCTGGTAGGAGCAGGAGTAGTACTGGTGAAAACGAAATTGTTAAAAAAGGAAGACAGCGTTGCTTTATCGAAGATTTCGGTTTTTCTCCTGTCTCCCTGTGTTATTGTGAGTTCCTTTTCCATGAAGGTAGACGGAAAGGCGGGGCAAAGTCTTCTACTCTGCTTCTTTTATGCCATTTTGGCAAACTTCCTTTTTCTCTTTCTTGGCACTTTACTTCGAAAGCCGCTGCATCTCAGCCCTGTAGAGGAAATGTCCTTGGAATACACGAATTGCGGAAATTTTGTTCTTCCCATCGTTGCCAGTGTCCTGGGAGAGGAGTATCTGCTTTATGTATCGGCGTACATCACCGTGTATAACCTCTTAGTCTGGACGCACGGTATTCATTTGTTTCAGGGAAAGGCGGAGCAAACTAAAGAGGAGAAATCGAAAGAGAACGCCTTTCTTAAAATCCTGTTTAACCCCAACATTCTTGCCATTCTTTTTGGTGTCTTTTTGTTCTTCACGAAGATTTCGCTCCCGGCACCGATCTCCCTTGCCATCTCGGATTTAGGGAAAATGATTGGGCCTATCAGTATGTTGATTACCGGTATCATTTTGGGCAGTATGTCTTTCAAAAAGATTTTATCTTATCGAAGAATTTATATGGTTACGGCTTTCCGTCTGCTTTTCTTCCCTTTTATCTACCTTTTGCTGATTTCTGTGCTCAGCAGGATAGAAGGTTTTCTGGATAATCCCGTCCTTTTCCTCGTGACCTTTTTAAGTGCCATGGCTCCGGCAGCCGCGAATGTTTCCCAGTTTGCCATCCTCTATGGGAAAGAAGAGGAGTATGCGAGCTGTATCAACATTTTTACGACCCTCTGTACCATCATTTCCGTACCGATTCTGGTATATCTTAGCGGGATGATTCTTAGGTAAGAGGGAATCCTCCCGAATGGCGGTCTTTTAAGTCGGAGAGTCCCGGTGCACCGAGGAGTTCTTCTTTTGCTGTATGATGTGGCTTTGGCTTTTTGTCTCTAAGCTGCTTAAGCTTTCCTGAATTTTTCTTTCGTTATCAATATCCAGATTCGCGGCGATTTCATCTAAGAGAAGTATGGGAGCATTCTTTAAGAAGGCTCTGGCAATGGAAAGTCGCTGTCTTTCTCCGCCGGAGAGTTCCGCGCCGTTTTCTCCGATTCTTGTTTGGAAGCCCTCGGAAAGGATGACTGTCGCTCTTTCGGTACTCATTTTTTCCAAATAGAGATAGCCGTGCTTGGCATATTCCATCACCTCACCGAGACGTTCATTTTCTAATGCATTATAAAGGAGCTTTCGCTCGTCTTCCTCCAAGGAATTGCAGATGATAAAGCTGTTTCTTTTGGAGGGGGAAATAACATTACATAAAATATCTTTCTGGGGAAAATCTGGGGATATGAGAGTGATGCGACGGAAAATAATGTGGAAGTGTATATCGGTTTCTTCTGGAAGAATTCAAGTCACTTTCTTGCTCTTTCGGAAAAGCTCTAAAAGTTCAATGTTTTTATTCAATAAACAGGATAGGCAAAATGTAGAAAATTTTGTTCAGATTCTCTAATCCTATGTATAATAAATATCTAAGTTTTGCCGATAAACCGACAGGAACTTTTTTACTGAAATAAAGTTCGGAAAAATCCTTCTGATAGGAGAAGGCGGGAGGAGTGTACTATCAATGTTTACCGAGGTAAACAAAGCGAGGGGAAGCAGAGGAGTGTAATGATGAAGGAAAGAGAGAAAAACACCCTTTCCGGGAACGGTTTGTCACGCGGCCGTGTAAGAAGAAAGCATTTTGCAAAGAGGGGAATGGCATATTTCCTCACTTTTTTGATGCTTATGGGAAGCGTTCAAACTGTAACCTATGCAGAGGAAAATGCAAAAGAAATCGCAGGTCATCTGGAGCTTGGCGAAGAGAAGCCGTCTTTGGAAGAGACGGAGGCTTTAGTCAAGACGGAAGAAAGAACGGATCGACCTGAAGAAGCGGTCACATCCGAAACGACAGTCTCATCGGACACGACAGGAGAGTCGGAGGAGGGATCCTCTTTAGAGGAGACAAGCGGAAAGGACAAGACCGAGCTTTCTTTGACTGAAGACGGAAATGAGGCTATAGAATCCGAAGATAAGAAGAAAGAAGATTCTTCGGAACAAAAATCCGAGGAAGAGCTTAGCGAGGAAGAGAAGTCTAAGCTTTCTGAAGAGGGAAAAAAAGAAGAAGAGAAGGCGGAATACCTGGAAGCGTCTTCTTTTAGTGCACAGGCAGGGGATTTGACCGTAACTGCGACTTTTCCTGACGGCACCTTTTATGAAGGGACCTTTATGAAGGTGGAACCTGTAGAAGAGGAAGAGAAGATTGAGGAAGCGAAGAAAGAGCTGGAAAAAGAGTTCAAAAAGGAAGATCCTGATGCAGAGTCTGAAGTAGAAGTTTTAGAGTCTGTGGATATTTCTTTTTACCGTGAAATAAACGGAGAAGTGAAGGAAGTGCAGCCTAAGAAGGGAAAGAAGGTGGAAATCTCCCTTCAAAAAACGGAAAAGATTAAGGAGGCACTGAGTGAAACGGAAGCGGAGCAGGAAGCATCCGCTGAAGAAGAACTGAAGATTGTACACCTTTCCGAGGAACATCCGACAGAGATTCTCCCGGTTAAGGAAGAAGGAGAGAACCTTCTTTTTTCGGCGAAGCATTTTAGTACCTTCATGATCGGAGGAAGGAGTAGAAGAAGAAGAGAGCTGAGTCATCAGCTTTCGGCTTTTTGGAAGGACATTCCCGATACAAATGCGGGAACTGCGAGGGCAAGCACAGGACACAGCTATACGGACGGAAGTAATGGCGTGACCCGTGATCAGAAAGACTTAAAGATTGTTCCTCCGGAAGGAAGCTCCAATGCTACGAACGGCACAACAATGGGAATAGAGCTTATTTTGCAGGGGGATAAAAATACCAAGTATAGGGAAGGTACCGTGCACCTCTATGTTCCGGCACGAATCTTCAAAGGTTGGACAGACGGTCATAGTGATAATCCAAGCGCTCCGGACTATTGGGAAAACAATAAAATCAACGTTTCCCCAAACAGGGAGAACTGGGTATATAAGGAGAGGCCGGGAATTATCCACGGTATTGCAAAGGCACCGAATACGAATAGCCAAAGCCGATTCAACTATGAAATTGTGAAGAAGGAAGTCAATGGAAAAGCGGAGCCTTACCTCCATTTAAAGAACTATGCCGAATTAATGGGCGGAGTCAGCTTAAAGGTGGATTTTGCCTACAATATGACGCCATCCATGCTGCAAGTGGAAGATCGGTTGGTAGATGGGAAACCCAAGGGGGTGTATAACTATCAGTTCCCTATCACTCTGGAGATAGGGGATGGCGGATCGGCGGAAGAGAAGGCAAGACAGGAGCTTTCCGTTCACGTGGAAACCGAAGTAAAGGAAACGAAGGTCAGCTTGAAGCCCGGTACTGCCGATGTGAACGGAGGAATGTTCTATAACTGGGATCCCGCATGGGGAGACCTTTCGCATTGGAATCCTGACTGGGGCGCTAAGCCGAGCGGAGACCCCAAGGATTATTTTTATGCGGTATGGTATGTGAGGGTGGATAGAGCAAGAGGAAGTTCACAGCCCTTTACCTATAAGTTCGAGATAGATCCTTCTAAGACGGATGGAGGGGAACTTGTCGGGGCAAAACATATCCCCATGGACTATCGAAAGGATTACTATATCTATAACGAAGACGGGGGAACGAACATCGAGACCTTCGCACAGGGCGGATATAGTAACATTGCAAAGTATATGACTTCGGATCCGGATCCGACCAAAGCTGACCGGTATCTTGTGAACCCGCTAAGGGAAGAACAGATAGGAATTTCCAAGGATCCCTCTCTCTATAGATTGCCGGATAATGAGCCTTATTTATCGGAACAAAACTACTCTTTTACAGGAAAGTATAATTCAAGACTTTATGCCCTGCTTTTCCGCTATCCGTACCAGAGAATGAAGGATGAAAGGGATCATAATCCGACGAAATTTGATAAAGATGGTTTTAATCTTACAAACGGTCTTAAGTTTACGGAGAAATGGGCGGACGGACATGAAAGGACATTTGATGTGGCTCCCGATTCGGACCTCACCGTGTTCCCGCTCCCGGGTGGAGGAGGAAAGTTCTATCTTAACAAATACGGAGTGGACCGAAGACGGAATTACCTCGATATCTTCGGCTTGCAAACTATCTATAAGGACGGTACCGCTGCGCCGCTACGCTATTCCAACCGGGTAAAAAGCTTTACCGTATCTGCGGATTATACGGCAAAGAATGAAAATGTAAAGATGGATGCAGTAGGAACGTACAACACAGTAAACGATAATCCCGATCCCGCTATGAAAAACGGTTCCGGCGTGACCATCACGGATGGGCAATATTATCTTCTCTCCTCGAAAATAAGGTATCCGAGCCCCTTGAATGAAAAAAGGGTTGAAGGAGATACGACAAAAGAGGATTTGTACGGGCTTCCTCACGATAGCGGAACGAATGATGTCTATAGAGGAACTCCTTATAAGCTGAAGAAGGAGGATTACTTCTATAGCAGCATCTATCTGGACAGCATGACGGTTTATGATGTAGAAAAGGTAGATGCGGCAGGAAGTCAGGGACTTGTCAAGTTTAACCCCAAAGCTTCTCCGAGAGACAGGGCGGATAACTATCCGCCGGTAGAAGTGTATCTGAAAAAGAAGGACGGCGTAGAGTTTAAGTATGGAGAATTTCGATACAATGCGCAAAGACAGTTGATGTTCTATCCGGAAGCAGGATATTCTGCTCATGCTACGGCAGATGATACTAAGCCGCTTTCCGATAAGAACCAGCTCGACTTGAAAAAAGTATTCGGTTCAGGGGAGGATAGAATCGTAGGCTTAAAGCTCGTGCAGAATTCTCCCTACTATAGAACGGCCTTCGATGCAAGTTATACGATGGAAATCACCCCGACTGCGGAGATGCAAGAAAATATAGAAAAAACCATGGAAAGAACGGATGACTATAATATCAGCTTTCTTGCAGGGCCTGCGACAGCCGAGATAAGGCAATATGACAAGACGGAAGCTAAGCAAAAAGCGTTACCGAGTCAACGTATCGGAGATTACTGGGGACAGGTGGGGTATGCATTAACTCCCTTACAAATCAGTTCTATTCTTTCGAAAGTGAACCAGGGGTATGTGGATCGCCCCGAAGGATATCCGGACAGCTTTCCGTCGAGTTATCCCAGAACCGCCGGACAGAGTATCGACGTGCATTTGGAAGGCGTTAATGCGGGAAGTCTTCCGACAAGCTTACAGGGGCCGGAATACACCAAGAAATATATGGTGGGTAAAGGAACTATCTATGACCTCCTTCCTGCGGGATGCAGCGTGATTTTGGACAGTGTTGAAATCGGATCCTGGACCGGCGGATGGGAGATTTCGTCCTCGAAGAAGCTTGATCCGAGTGAATTTACGGTTCGCGAAGAAAAAAACTGGAAAAATTCCGGGCAGACCATGTTAATCATTGACTTCGCAATTCCGGAAGCAAAACAGGAATGGAGCTCTTTTCATAACCGTAGCGGTTGGAAGGTGAATTATACCCTTTGGAATTCTTATGAAAATATTTTAGACCGGGGAAGAACGGTTAAGAATACGCTGGGGTATGTTAATAAGGATGAAAATACGGTTTGGAACGGAAACTACATTTCGGAAGAAAGAGGAAAGAATCCGGGTGTAGAGAAGTTGAAGTACTATAAAGACATTAAGGAAGAAGCGGAAAAGGAAAATCCGCGTTTCACCACTTCCGTGATAGAAAAAACGATGAACTACGGTCCGGTAACGGTAGTGGAGGCAGCGTTCAGTAACGGGGTTTCCACGGAAATCGATCCGACTTATCTCTCCGAAAATGTGAGTTATATGGGAGATCCGTATACCCAGCGACTTGTTTATCAGGCACAATCAACAACCAGAACGACGGATATGCTGCTCTTTGACATTTTAGGGAAGAAGGAGGATAGAAACGGAGACTTTAACGGCGTGGATATCAGTACCATGCTGATGAAAAAAAGTTATGTAAAAGGCCTAGCCAATAACACGGATACCTTAAAACCCAGAGTGTTCTATACAACGAAGGAAGACCCGGAAACGGTGCCTAAGGACCTTGGGAAGCCAATGTATGATCCGGGCTATTGGACAGATACGAACCCGAATAACCCGAGGAACGGCAGCAGTGATTGGAAGGAATGGAATTATGAAAATGAAAGCCTGAATACGGTAGATAAATCGAAGATTACGGCTGTGGCTTTTGACCTTCGTACTACCGCTTTAGGAAAGAAATTTGTTCTAAATCAGGAAGGACTTTTGATTGCCAATGTCAAAATGACCGCTTCGACGGATAAAAATAAGGTTGAGCCGGAAATCAAGATCAGCAGTAATACGGGATATTTGTATAGTACAAAATTTAAAGGAGATGATGTTCCTTTAAATTCTGCACCGGATATGCAAAAAGCCGTAACAACCCATCGTCTGGTAAAACCGCTTATCTTTGCTATTCCGGTAAGGAAGATCTATGATTATTTGACGGCGGATCATCCGGCGAGCATAAAAGAGTGGTTCAGCTTTACGCTAAAAAGAGCGGACGGAACGGAAATACAGGATAAGGACGGGAGCCCCGCAACGACTGTGCTGAAGAATCCGGATCCGGACGGCGGTTTGGTAGTCTTTAAGGATTTACGTTTACTAAGACCGGGAGAATATAAGTTTACAGTTACGGAAAGTACGGATCGTTCAAATCATCCCGGTGTCAGCAGTATAGACATGGGAGAAAAGGAAATCACGATCAAGGTAAAAGACGTAGGGCACAAGCAACTTACCGCGGATCTCCTTTATACGGAAGATAAGCCTCTTACTTTTACGAACTTATACCGTGTGCAATCCTTGGAACTGCCGCTGAAAGTGAAAAAAACACTGGCAGCAGCACCCGGTTTAAAGAAACCGGACATCCGAAACGCCTTTTCTTTCACGCTGGAAAGAGTGCCCGGCTCTTACGGAGCTCCTCCTATGCCTGTAGCTGCCGGAACGGAAGACAGTATGACGCTGACTAATCCTGATTCGGACGGAGGAGAGATTAACTTTGGAATCATTACGTTTAATCAGCCCGGAGTATATGAATATACAGTGACGGAGAGCGGCTTCTATCCCGGTGTGGAAAATGATGCTAAGCCGGTGAAAAAGATTAAAGTCTCCGTGAGAGACTTCAGCGCAGGAAGGCTTTTTGCTCTGGTGTCGGGAGACGACCTTGAGTTTACCAATACCTTTTATCCTCTTCCAAGTACCGGAGATATCGGGCTGGAAAAGAAGATTTCCGGTACGAAACCGAAAGAGGACAGCCGTTTTCATTTCCTTATGCGACCGGAAAAACCGGAAGAGAACCAGCCCATGCCGGTAGGCAGTATGCCGGACAGGGCAATGGTGGAACTCGAGGGAGCCGGACAGGGCAGTTTTGCGACCATGCATTTTACCAAACCCGGCGTATTTAACTATACTGTGGAGGAGGTAAATGACGGACTTATCGGTTATACCTATGATCCTTCCGTATACAAGGTCAGCTTCAACGTAAAGCAAAGCGAGAACAATATTTACGATCTCCTTGTAGAGCGGAAGATCTATAAGGAGGACACCGAGGTAGAGGAAATTCTCTTTGATAACCAATACAGTCCCGGAAATTCGGGAGGTGGAGGCGGATACAGACCGAAGCCGATTCCTGTAGGACCTGTAACACCGGGCGGCCCCGGAGAAAAGATAAAGGATCCGAATAAACCGACAGTACCGGATGTACCGGAGGAACCGACACCGACTCCCGGTGAAAATGTTCCGCCTGCTCCTACGATTCCGGAGAGAATCCGAGCGATTGAAAAGAGAATCGGAGAAATTCTCGGAGAAGGTCGTAAGCGTCCTTTAACGGAAGCGGAAAAGAAAGAGTTGAAACGTCTGGGAGAGGTTTTGGGCGCGCTTCGAAGAGAACAGTCCCGAAAGGTACATACAGCCGATGCATCGCATATGATTTGGTATGCATTTGCATCAGCGATTAGTTGCCTCTGTCTTGCGCTCTACTATCTTTTAGATAGAAAAAAGAGAAGAAGATAAGAATAAGATGTCTCAGGCTTCGCCTGCGCCACTTGTTATGAACGAGATACCGCACGATACTTGAGCGATACTCGATGAGAATGAAAAAGCGAGAGATTCGGCTTTTGCCGCATCTCTCGTTTTTTGGTATCCGATTTAGAGAGCTTTCCCGTTAAACAATCCATTTCCACCACCTCATCCGCCACCTCCTGTAAAAAGGCATAGTCATGAGACACTATGAAGAAGATTCGATCCTCCCGAATAGCGGACTTTAAGAGACGGGCGATACGAAGCATATTCTTCTGATCCATCCCGCTGGTGGGCTCATCAAAGAAGAAAAGCTTTGCCTCTTGATAGAGGGTTGCGGCAAGGGCAAGACGTTGCTTCTGTCCGCCGGAAAGACTCATGGGATGACGGTCTTTTAAGTCGGAAAGTTCCAGTGCACTGAGGAGTTCTTCTTTTGTCGCCTTACCACATTTCCCCAGTTCCATCTCTTCTTCTACGGAATCTCCGAATAATTGCTGATTCACGTCCTGCATAACCATAGCGGAAAGAGCAAGACGTTGTCTTTTTCTGAGTTCTTTTCCAAAAAGAGAGAAATGGCTACCTTTTTCGTTCTCTAAGCCGCTGAGTTTGCGAAGAAAGGTGGATTTGCCAATTCCGTTTTCCCCCACTATGCCGTAAATCTTTCCAAAGGAAAAAGAAGCACAGTGTTCTTCCTTTTGATATTTTAACGCTCCTTCATTTTTCCATTCCGGAAGAGAAAGGCTTGGTTTGCTCCTGGCGCGAAGCCCCATGGATTTAATATTTTCCTCCGGAAGTGCCAGAAAATCCTCCCGGGAAAATAACTCGCTGAGTCTTCCCTTTTCTAAAAAGGCCACCCGGTCAACGAAGTCCATCAGATAGTAAAGGCGATGTTCAGCCACAAGAATCGACATCCCTTTTTCTTTCAGGGTGTGGAGCATGGTTTTTAGGACGGCAATGGAGCCTTCGTCCAGGTTGGAAGAGGGCTCGTCCAGAACAAGAAAGGGACAGCCGGAGAGGTAGGCGGAAGCAAGGGCAAGAATCTGTTTTTCTCCTCCGGATAAGGCGAATATATTTCGCCCAAGCAGTTTTTCAATGGGGAAAATGGAGAGAAGCTCTTCCATTCGCCTGTCCATTTCCGCTCGGTTCAGTCCCATATTTTCCATGGTAAAGAGCAATTCTCTTGTGGTGTTGATGTTAAAAAAATGGGTTTTCGGATTTTGAAAAACGGTGGCAATCTGTAGGGCGATTTTGTAAATGGGAAGGGAAGACAAGTCTTCTCCCTGAAAAAGGACTTTCCCCCTGCTTTTTCCGTTGTAGTACTGATAAGCCAGACCGTTTACGGCATGAATCAGGGAGGATTTCCCGCTGCCGCTTTCTCCTGTAAGAAGCAGACATTCCCCCTCTTTCATCGAGAGGGTTATGTCCTGTAGCACAGGGGCATTCTCCCCGTAGGATAAAGAAAAATCTTCGAAAGAAAGCATAAAAACTCCTTTTTGTCGTCAATAGTGTAGTCACCGAATTCCCAAATAGTGTAGTCAGCGAACTCCAAAATAGCTTAATCCAAGTATCAGCAGAATACAAAATAGAAAAACAGCGTCCACGATTTGCAGACGAACTGTATTGTAGCGCGTCTTTTTGACGGGATTCTCGATGCATTTGCACTCTGCCGCCTTCGCGATATCCTCCGCAATATTCGCGGAAATGATGAGGAGCGGAATGGAAACATAGAGCAGATTCTGCATCGGATTCCAGGTCTGAATTCCCCGAATCTTCATGGCTCGTTCAATAGCTTTTTTCTCTTCCGTGAAGGCGGGAAAAAACCGGAACATCACGGCTATAGGAATGGAAATGCATTGGGGGATATGGAGAAAATCCATGGAGCTTAAGATGGCGCCCACATCCGAAGTTCGCATGAAAAAGCTTCCTGCCAGATAGGGTAAAAAAAGCAGACGAAAAATATAAAGAAAGGAAAACAGAATACGTAAAGGGACCGGCATAAAATACTGGGCGGAATACCCGGGAATAAAGCAGAGTACGGCGAAAACAAGAGGGGCGAACAGCGCAGTTCTTCGAAAACCATTCAGAAAGAAGAAGATAGAGAAGAGAAGCACCACTGCCCATTCTCCGTAAAAGGGGAGATAGTGCATGATCGTAAAGCCTAAAAACAGCAAAACGAGAAGCTTCGTTATCGGATTCGGATTAAAAGGATTCCGCTTTTCCGCCCAGGGTTTTTCTTTTATTGTCGCTTTGAAGCCGCTTTTTTCTTGCATTGTTCTACTCCGTACTGTTCTATTCCGTATTGCTTAACTCCGTGTTGCTCTATTCTGTCTTGTTCTACTCGAATTACGCTGCTCCGTCTTGCTACACAATTCCCGCTTTTTCAAAATGCTTCTTCAATAGCTTTCTTCCGAGCAAAGCACCGAGAAGGCCGAAAAGGAAGGTGCAGACATAAACGATAGCCATATTTTGTACGCTAATCAGCTTTTCAATGGCATTTCCGTAATTCTCTCCCATTTCTTTTACAACCATTTCCATATACCGCTCTTTCAACAGAAGCATTTGCAGAAGGGAATTGCAGGGCCAGAGACTAAAGACTGCATAGCTTAGCATCGTGGCAGAGCCGGACTGATAGTTTCCCATCCGCCGGATACCTTCTGCAAGAAGGCAGAACAGAAGGGAGAGGAGAGGCACCACAAAGGTATGGCCGAATAGGAACATGATACAGGGGGTAATCATGCCGAAAATGAGAAGCCCGAAGGGTTTATTCACCTTTGCCATAAAGAGCATAACGATAGGTCCGCCGATAAGCGCGTAGGCAGCAGGGTAGACAAGATACAAAATCGGAACGACGCCCATCATTCCGACGGCAAACATACAGATAAAGTAAATCACGGCAAAAACGCCGATCGACACCAGGTCTTTAATGGTCAGTTTATTTCTATTCATAAAGCAAGTCTTCCTTTCGTAAAACGGCTTTAATAGCTGAATTCTTCGGCAAGCCGGCTCTTTTCTATCAGGTTCCGATAGACTTTGGAGCGCTCCAGCAGTTCTTCGTGGGTGCCCACGGCGTCCACCTCTCCGGAGGACAGCACTAAGATACGGTCTGCTTTCTCGATGGACTTCAAACGATGGGAAATGAGAACCACGGTTCGGTTTTCTCCGCGGATTAAGCTGCTGAGGCTTTCCTGAATTTTTCTTTCGTTATCGATATCCAGATTCGCGGCAATTTCATCTAAGAGAAGTATGGGAGCATTCTTTAAGAAGGCTCTGGCAATGGAAAGTCGCTGTCTTTCTCCGCCGGAGAGTTCTGCGCCGTTTTCTCCGATTCTTGTTTGGAAGCCCTCGGGAAGCTTTTCAATAAAGTCCAGGCAGTTCGCAAGACGTGCCGCTTCCCGCACTTCTTCGTCCGTGGCATCCGCTCTACCCAGACGGATATTCTCCAGGATAGTGGTATTAAAGAGGTTCACTTCCTGGAAGACCATGGCGATTTTTTGGAAAATGGAGTCGGTGGCCGTGTTTTGTAAATCCTTTCCGCCGATGAGAATCTTTCCGGCATCTGCGTCATAGAGTCTGGACAATAGGCGTAAAATGGTGGTTTTTCCGCAGCCGGAGGGACCCACCAAAGCGAAAAGCTCCCCTTCCTTTACCGACATGGAGACGTCTTTCAGAATCGCCCTGTCTTCGTTGTAGGAGAAGGACACATCCTGAAAGTCAATGGAGAAGTCGGAAAGCACCGTATTCTCCCCTTCCTGCTTCTTTGCGGCCTTGATTTCGGAGATACGCTGCACTGCCGGCGCGATATAGAAGATTTCCATCAGGCTTTCTTTGGAAATGTCGAAGATTTCCTTTAATTTCATGGAAGCGATGATAAAGCCCAAGAAGTAGAGGAGGGAAAGGCTGCCATTTTGATAAAGCGGAAAACCGACGAAAATCACCGTAGCAACACTTAAGAAAGCAAAAATGGATGAGCATCCCATGACGATAAAGGAACCCATTTCCGTCTTCAAGTGAAGTTTTTCTTGCCCGTCCATTTTTTGATATAAGGCTTCTCTAACCTCCCTGTCCGGGAGAAAGCTGCTGATTTCCTGATGCAGGTCGATGTGTTCCTGAAAAGCTTCCGCATTTTCCCGCAAAAGATGATAGTACTTCTGATTGTTTTGCACTACGAGCTTTCTGGATAAGGGAATCAAAAGAAAACTGAAAATCGTGGGGAGAAGGGTGGCAAGGGACAGCTTCCAGTTCGAGAAGCACATGAGGATTCCCATAATCGGGAAGAAGAAAAACATCGCCACGATTTTTGGCACAGAGTGGCTTAAAGCGTGTTCAATCCTCTCCACGTCAGACATAATGCTTTCCGACAAATCACTTAAGTCATGCTTGGAAAAATAGGCAATGGGAAGGTCTGCCAGGGTTTCTGCAATGTTTTTTCTCAGGTTTGCCGATTCTTTGTAGGTCGCATTATAGAGGCAGACATACTCCTTGGAAAGCAGGAGGTAGAGGACGAGCAGGATACCAAGCGCCGGAACAATCAGCTCCCATGGCGAAAAGGTCGTCCTAGCCGCATTTTCCAGAAGGAGCTTTGCGAGATAGAGTAAGAGCATAACGGGTCCCATGTTGATGCAATAGGTAAGAAAGCAGTAGAGACTGGCTTTTTGCAGGTTTTTCGCTCCCTGCTCGGTAAGGGAGAACTGTTTTTTGAACCAATTCATCATTTGTTTATCCTCCAATCTTCCGTAGTTTGATACAGTTCCCAGAGCTTTTTATAGCGACTGTCTTTTTGTAAAAGCTCCTTACTGCTTCCCCGTTCCAGGATCTTTCCTTCTTCCAAAACCAGGATTTCATGCAGGCCCTGAATACTGGAAAGACGGTGGGCGATCATAATCACAGTTTTCCCCTGAATCAGATTCTTAAAGGCATTTTGTAGGGCATACTCCTGATCCGCATCGATGGAGGCACTGGCTTCGTCCAGAATCACGATGGGAGCATTTTTCAAGATCGCTCTGGCAATGGCGATTCTTTGCTTTTCTCCGCCGGAGAGGTAAACGCCTTTTGCACCGATTAAGGTATTTTCCTTCTCGGGAAAACGTTCCAGAATTTCTCTGCAACCTGCCAGTTCCAAAGCGCGATGGACTTCTTCCGGAGTAGCACCGGGTTTTCCTAACAGCACATTTTCATAAATCGTCTTATGAAAGAGCTTGCTGTCCTGGAAAACGAAGGAGATAGCCTTACAAAGGGCATTTTTGCTGTAGCTTTCAATGGGGAGATCCCCGATTCGAATCTGCCCTTTATCCGCTTTGTAGAAGCCGGAGAAAAGCTTTGCAATGGTGGATTTTCCCGAACCGGAGTGCCCCACAAGGGCATAGCTTTTTCCTTCTTCCAAACGGAAGGAAAGCCCTTCCAAAACTTTCTTGTCTCCGTAGGAGAAATCTACATCTTGAAACTCCATGCTGTAATTGGGGAAATTTTCTTCTTTGCCGTATTGTAGGCTGTCTTCCTGCATTGCCTTGTAGAGCTTTTCCATTTCGTCGATGGCAAAGCTTGCATTGAAAATGTACATGCCGGACCACATGATTTTCATGAAAGCCACCATGATGACCCCGTCCAGAAAGAAAATCATAATCAAATCGATAATCAGTTTTTCGGGTTGGGGTTCTTTTACCAGAAGAAAGGACAGGGGAATCGAAAGAATCGGAATTAAGCCTAGGAAGATCCATTGGTAGAGAACATAGGGCGTTTTACAGCTTAAACTGTATTCAAAGGCGTATTTTGCATAGTTTTCAATGGCTTCTTTCATGGCTTTGAAGCTTTGCAAGCGATTTCCGAAGAGCTTTACGACCTGAATGCCCCGAACATACTCCACGGTTTCTGCACTGAGATGGTTTAAAGATTCCTGATAAAACTTCATAAATTGGCTGCCGCCCATCATTTTCTGAAGGAAGAAGCCGCTAACGAGAACCAGAAGCAGGAGAATTACCCCTACCCGAAGACTCACAAAGAAGCCGAGGGCAAGGCTTAGGAGGGGGACAAGGAAAGCCTGAGCACTGTCCGGAATCATGTGGGCCACTGCCTGATGGGTTTTCTCTGCGTTACTGTCGATGGTTTTCCGAATATAGCCGGAAGAATGCAGGTCATAAAAACGAAATGAAGCGGATGCCAGTCCTTCAATCCCTTTCTTCCGGAGATTCGTCTCCAAGCGGAAAGCAAAGATGTGGGATAAGACACCGGAAAAGAGATAGCAAAGTCCTGCCAGAGTAAGGGCAAGAACAATTTTCAGACTCATGGCGTAGCTTTGCCCTTCATCTCGGAAAAGGATGAGGTTTTCCAGAAAGAAGTAGAGGAGCATATAGGCGTAGACCAGAATCACTCCGGAAAGAAGGGAAGTCAGGATAGAAAGGATTCCCGGCACGATTTTTTCCGGAACGTAGTGAAATACTTTTTTGTAAACGTTCATGGGTGCCTCCTAAATATTGTTAGTAAGAACTATCTAAAAAAGTAAACAGTTAAACATAAAATCAATGCATATCATATAATAGTTAGTCATGTATAACAATAGATAGAGAAGTATTTTGCTAATTGTTCCCTATAAAAAGTTTATTTCCAAGAATAAATTTTTTAAATAGAAAAAAATGGGATGGAGATAAGCGTAGTTTGCATTAAAGGAAAAAAGTTTTTTAGGATGGGAAAAAGTTTTGCCATGTGGTATATTCTTTTAATTCATTTCGCTTACGAAATGAGCTGGAAATCCGCAAGGAGAATATTGCGGTGACGGCAAAAGGATGTTTTAAAGAGGATGAATAAAGCTGTTTTTTTCAATGAAAATGGAGGAAGAAGAGATGAAAACAAGAAAGGAAGCGTGTGACTATGCTTTGTCCTTTCCGGAGAGTTATGCGGAAAATCCTTTTCCGAAAGCGGACTGGACGCTGATCCGTTTTAAGGAGAATCAGAAAGCCTTTCTTTTTGTTTATGATAAAGACGGCTTTGTAAGGCTGAATGTGAAACTGACTCCTTCTTCAAGGGAGTATTATCGAACGGTTTATGCTTCGGTACAGGCGGCATATCATCAGAATAAAGAGCATTGGAATAGTATTATTCTGGACGGAACGGTTCCGGAAGAGGATATCGGGAAAATGATAGAAGAGAGCTACCGCCTGGTATCCGATACAGCGACGAAGCGGATTTATGAAGCGGTGAAAAGAATTCCCAAAGGCTGTGTCGTAAGCTATAAACAGGTTGCGGAAATGGCGGGAAATGAGAAAATGTCTCGTGCTGTAGGGAATGCACTTCACAAGAATCCGGATCCGCAGCACATTCCTTGTCATAGAGTCGTAAACAGTAAGGGTGAGCTTGCTCCCGGTTTTGCCTTCGGCGGCGAAGAGGAGCAGAGGAAGCGACTTGAAAAAGAGGGAGTAGAAGTGAAGGACGGGAAGGTAGACTTGAAAAAGTACGGGATGGATGGAAGAAGGGAAGGACGGTTCCATGGAAGAAGAATTCAGAAAAATGCGGAGATTTAAGCAGGAAATTACGAAGGAGGAATGCATAAAGGTGTTAAGAGAAGCGCCAAGAGGCGTACTCGCACTCCACGGAGAGAACGGATATCCTTATGCGATCCCTTTGAATCAGTTCTATAACGACGAAGACGGAAAACTCTATTTTCACGGAGCATTACAGGGATTAAAGCTCGATTTGCTGGAAAAGGACAAGAAAGTTTGCTTTACGACAATAGACGAAGGCTTTAAGAAAGAGGGAGAGTGGCCCTGGCACTTTCGTTCGGTGGTTTGCTTAGGAAGAATGGAAATCGTAGAAGACAGGGAAAAGGTATATTCCATTTGTAGAAAGCTTGCAGAACGATTCTATCCGACAGAGGAATCCATAGAAGAGGAAATCCGAAAAGCGGGAAGCAGGGTAAATGTGCTTGTGATGACGATTGACCGAATGAGCGGCAAACTCGTGAAAGAGGCATAGACAAAGGATAAATCTATGGCGGGTTTGGATGTCGCCGCTGGTTCGGTAAAACCTTATCCGAATGTGGAGGATAGGAAAACAGGCTGTTCCATGATAGAATCTTTCCTAAAGACAGAGGTCTTTAGAAGTTTCTGTTTTGGAACGGCTTTTTCCGTGCATCGTTCCTGTTCCTTTTATTCATTATTTATTCTCTGTTTATTCTCTGTTTATTTTCCTTTCTGCTCAATTTAGTTTCCTTGCGGTCTTCTGCATTTATCAGAATCTGCTTCTTCACCTTTTCTTTCTTTTGCCGGTAAAAGGAGGCAATATGACATTTCTTCAACCCCGAAAAATGAAAGCGGCGCTACTTCTTATTTTGCTGTGTACTTTCCTCTTCGTATTTCTCTCTATAAAAGAGCGTGACAAAAAAACAATCTTTGTCGGCAAAGCCGGAGAAAAGGCGGAGTGGACTTCTTCGGAAACGGAACAGACTGTGATAGAACGGTCGACGAAGAAGAAAGCACAGAAGGTGAAAGAAGAGAAAAGGGCAGAAAAGCCGGGGGAAGAAAAGCAAAGCCGGGAAAAACAAACAGAACCGAGTACAACGGAGCCAGATGTGACGGAAGCAAGGGAAAATGCGCATTCAGCAGAAGAAACGGGGGCGGTGGCTGTTTCGAAGGAAAAGAAAAGCGAAGGAAAAATCAATATTAATCGGGCTTCCGCAGAGGAACTACAGAAATTAAAGGGAATCGGACCGTCGACGGCAAAGAGCATCATTCTTTACCGTGAGGAATATGGCGCATTTTCAGAGATAGAAGAAATTATGAATGTGAAACGGATTGGAGAGAAGACCTTTGCAAAGATTAAAGAACAGATTACGGTGAAATAGGAAGAATAGCAGCGCATCTATCCATCTTCCTATTCTGGATATAGGAAAGCGATAGAATAAAAAGCGGATAGGCGGAGAATCCCGGCGTCCTTCTTCTGCATGGAAAATAGATAGAATATTGTAAGCTTTAGCTCTTGTACTTTTCTTTTCAGCCGATTATCATTTGAAGATAGTTTCTTGTATTAAGCTATATCTGTTTTAAAGAAGAGGCGGAGAGCCGGAGAAGGGATTGGAGAGGAAATGCAGAGTACTTTTAGACCGGAGAATGGGCATCATAAGAGAGGGAACGGTAAGTTTTCGTCTAAAAGAGCGATATTGCTGCGAAAGGCTGTTCTATTTTCCTTTGTTTTGTCTTCTATTTTTTCCGCTCAGTCTTTCGGAGAAGAACGGGTCTATGGAATCAGTTCCTACGGTCCGGTTTCTGTAAACGGATATGGAGTCGGCCGGGGAAAAGATCCAAGCTACGAATATATTGAGGATCTGCTGTACAATAACAATTCTTCCAATAATCCAAAGAATAGCAGCAGTGTAAATAATACGAACGCAGGAACAAATGCCGTTCCGAACGGGAGCGGAAAAACCGCCGCTCCTCTTAGAAACCTTGCACAGCTCTCCCGGAACGGAGCGACAAAGACCCTTTCCACAGAGATTGATGCAAAGTATGCAGTGGTTTTTGATTTGGATAATGGCAGTATATTGGGTGAAAAGAATGCGGGAGAGACGATGACGCCTGCTTCCATGACGAAGGTGATGACTTTGCTTCTGTGCGTGGAGAATCTTTCCGATCCGGAGAAAAAGCTTACCATCACAGAGGATATTGTAAATTATATCCAGCAAAGAGGGGCGAGCAATTGCGGTTTTGTGGTAGGAGAAGAGGTCCCCGTGAAGGACTTGTTTTACGGAGTCATCCTGCCTTCGGGAGCGGATGCCGTCCTTGCCCTTGCGAAGGAAGTTGCCGGATCGGAAAGCGCTTTTGTCGAGAAGATGAACCAGAGAGCGAGAGAGATGGGCCTGTCTTCGCAGTGCCATTTTCAAAATGCAACCGGACTCTATCATGCGACGCATCACATGACGGTAAAGGATATGGGGCAGATTATGGCGACGGCTATGCAGAATCCTCTTGCAAGAGAAGTTCTGATGAAGGAACAGTATCAGACTTCTCCGACGAATAAACACGGTAACGGTTTGAAATTCACGAACTTATTCCTTCAGCGGATTAAAACCCAGGATACGGGTGGAGCGACGGTACAGATGGCGAAAACCGGATATGTCAGCCAGTCTAAGTTCTGTGTGGTCAGCAGCGGAAGAGGGAAGAATGGAAAGAATCTTCTGATTGTGACCGGAGGCAGTGCAAGTACATGGCAGGCCGTAAAGGATCAGGCGGCGCTGTATAAACGCTTTGGGGCGTAAGAGAGTAGGAGGGAAGCATGCCGATAAAAGTACAGAATAATTTACCTGCAAAACATATTCTGGAATCGGAAAATATCTTTGTGATGGATGAGAACCGTGCGGTTTCCCAGAATATCCGTCCGCTCAAGATTTTGATTTTGAATCTTATGCCTTTGAAAGAGGACACGGAGTTGGATCTTCTCCGCGTGCTTTCGAACTTTCCGATCCAGACGGAAGTTACGTTTATGAAAGTCTCCAGTCATCAGGCGACACATACCAGTTCGACGCATCTTAATGCGTTTTATGTAGAGTTTCGGGATATTCAGGAGAAGAATTATGACGGCATGATCATCACCGGCGCGCCGGTAGAAAAGATGGACTTCTCCGAGGTGGAATACTGGAAGGAACTTACGGAGATTATGGATTGGACGAAGACCCATGTCTTTTCTACCTTCCATATCTGCTGGGGGGCACAGGCAGGACTTTTTTATCATTACGGTATTCAGAAAGTTTTATTGAAGAAGAAGCTGAGCGGCGTATATAAGCATCGCGTATTGCATCGGAAGAAAATGTTGATGCGCGGGATGGATGATGCGTTTTATGTTCCGCAATCCCGTTACACCGGCTTAGATGAGGATGCGCTTAGAAGAAATAAAGAGTTGTATGTAGTTGCGGACAGTGAAGAATGTGGAAGTTATCTGATTCTAGCCTGTTCTTCCAGACAAATCTTTGTGACGGGACACTCCGAGTATGACCGTTATGACCTGGATAAGGAATATAGGCGGGATCTCGACAGAGGACTGAAGCCGGATGTTCCGGTGCACTATTATCCGGAGGACAATCCGGAGAAAGAGCCGATTTTATCCTGGCGTTCCGGATCGAATTGCATCTATAGCAACTGGTTGAATTTTGTCTACCAGGAGACACCGTATGATTTAGCGGAATTACATCCGGTCACGGAGGACAGTTATCTGAGAGAGGACCATAGTAGCGAACGGGACAGTACCGTAAGCAAAGGATAAAAAAGAGAGACAATCGGCAGTTTAAAATAGAAAGGACAGAGTTATGGATGCAGTAGAACGTTTAATTTCTTATTTAAAGGTGGACACAAGGTCAGTTCCGGATCAGGATAAGATTCCTTCCAGTGAAAAGCAGTTTAAGCTTGCACGAATTCTGGAAAAAGAATTAAAGGAACTTGGCGTTTCGGATGTTCGCCTGGATGAGCATTGCTATGTATATGGAAGGATTTTATCCAACCTTTCCGGTGAGGCGAAGGAAAAGACGCCTGCCATCGGCTTTATTTCCCACATGGATACTTCTCCTTCCGCAAGCGGAGAAAATGTGCAGCCTCGTATTGTGAAAAACTATGACGGAAAAGAGATTCGTTTAAATGAGGAAGAACAGTTGTCTCCGAAGGTCTTTCCAAGACTTCTTGAGCAGGTCGGGGATGATTTGATGGTTACGGACGGAAGAACGCTTCTCGGGGCGGATGACAAGGCGGGGGTTGCGGAGATTATGGCCATGATTGCCCATTTGCAGCAGCATCCGGAGATTTTGCACGGGGATATTGCGATAGGCTTCACTCCGGATGAAGAGGTAGGCTGCGGCGCGTCTCTTTTTGATGTAGCGGGATTCAAGGCGGATTTTGCTTATACAGTGGATGGCGGACAGCTGGGAGGCGTAGAATATGAGAACTTCAATGCAGCCTCAGCACGCCTAAAGATTCATGGTGTCAATGTACACCCCGGATCAGCGAAGGGAAAGATGCTGAATGCCGTGCTCCTTGCTATGGAATTCAACAGCATGCTTCCTCCCTGCATCCCGGCAAATACGGAAGGGTATGAAGGTTTCTTCCACCTCTGCTCTATGTCGGGGGAAGAGAGTCATGCGGAGATGGAGTATATTATTCGTGACCACGATAAGGAAAAGTTTGAAGAAAAGAAGAAGATTTTTCAGGATATAGCGGAGAAACTGAACCGGAAGTATGGGGAAAAAGGCGCTTCGTTCGAAGCGGTAGTCAAAGATTCCTATTATAATATGGCGGAGATGCTGAAGGACCGCATGGATATTGTGGAAACGGCGAAGAAGGCTTTCGAGAAAGAAGGAGTTACGCCTATTGTTACACCGATACGTGGCGGGACGGATGGCGCAAGTCTCTCCTATAAGGGACTTCCCTGCCCGAATCTTTCAACCGGTGGAGATAATTTTCATGGAATTTATGAGTATCTGAATCTCAATGCATTCTATAAAATGATTGATGTGCTTGTTCGCATTGTGGAAGAAGTCGTTGCCCGCTAAATTTCGTTCTGCTTTACATGATAAGAGATTGAACCGCTCTACAGCCTTTGTGTATCAAACTGTAGAGCGGTTTTTGCCAACACGTTTTGTCCTATAATTCGAGATTGCACGCTCTGCGAGCGATACTCGTTAAGAAGCGAAGAAGAGGTGCAGTCGAATGACTGCACCTCTTCCTATAAACAATCCTTTTAACACTTACTACTTTTTTCGAGCAATCCATAAAGTAATTTAGGAAACACGCTATGGATTTCGCTATTCCACTGTATTTCTTACGACCGTGAGGCCTTTTTATGACCTGCCCGTCATCGTAATGTATACTTTTTCTATTATTCTATGAGTTTCACTTTTATTTTTAACTCATACGATATTCAATTATTTTATGTAGCCATTGGTCTATACCGCCTTTTTTATTTCAGCCTTTTTATATTTTAAAATGGACTCGCACCATAGATTTTCTAAAATACAAACGGTTGATGGGGTATCTTCCTTTTCTCTTTTTGAAGGTCTCTTCGTTTTGGAAAATAAGAAGAAAGTCTTCTACAAACCGATAGCCTAACGCTACGCAAAATATTCGTTTTCTCTTAACTAAGATTCTCCTTCAAAAAGAAGTACTGCTCTGGGTCCATCGGATTGTACCTCTCTTTCTTTGTTATCGTTCGCAAGCTTACCGCTTGCACTTTGCTTTGCTCTTCTCCTTTCTCTTCAGAGAAGAAGCTCTTCGCATTGCTTTTTTCTGTTCTGTCTGCACTATAGCACAAGAAATTTCTTTTGTAAATAGAAATATAAAAAAATATTATTTTTATTTTCAATTGTTTTTTATTACAAAATGAAAAATAATTTCATTCGAGAAGAGTATGGGATAAAGGAAGAGATTTTGCCCTTCTTTTGCTATACTGAGTAAATGCGTAAAGACAATCGTTAACTTGCACAGAAAGGGGAGAGCCGTGCTTTCGTTTTTTTCAAATATAGATGCGGAGAAGAAAAAATGGAGAGAGAAAGCCTTTGCATTGCGAAAGGGATTCTCATCACGGGAGTTGAAAGAATGGAATACGGCATTGGAGAGCCGCCTGCTCGAGCATCCTTCTTTTCTCTCTTCGGAGACGGTCTTCACCTATGTCAGTATGGAAGAAGAACCGGATACAAGAGAGCTGATTTCTACAGCGCTTTCTATGGGAAAGGAAGTGTTTGTTCCGCGATGCATACCCGGAAAAGAACGGCAAATGGAAGCGGTTCCCATCCGGAGTTGGGAAGATTTGGAAGAAGGAACACTCGGGATTTTAGAGCCGAAGAAGGAAATTGCAGGAAGTGAACGTAGACAGTTTTCTTTAATGCTGATTCCCTGCGTTGCAGCAGATCGAAGAGGGGGGCGCCTCGGCCATGGGGCGGGATACTATGACCGTTTTCTTAAAGACGCGGAGGGAAGAAAGCTATGCCTCTGTTTTTCGCGTTTGCTGTTTCCGAAGATTCCGATGACAAGAGGGGATGTTTATATGGATGCCCTTCTTACGGAAAAAGAGATGATTTTATGCAGGAGAGGATAGAAAGGCAGCTATTTTGCTTTTTCTCCTACGTCCATCACCGTTTGCATATCCGCCGGAAGGGGAATAGAAAAGTGCATCTCTTTCTTTTTGACCGGGTGGATGAAGCGGATAGAACTGGAGTGGAGCGCCTGCCTTTCGATTGAAGGAACGCTTGTCTCTCCGTTCCCGTTTCTATGGACTTCAGCATTCTCCTCTATGCCGTAGAAGAGATCACCCAATAAGGGGCAAGCGATATAGGCTAGGTGCACACGAATCTGATGCGTTCTTCCCGTTTCCAGTTCTAATGATAGGAGAGAACAGTTGATTTCCGGAAGGAATTGTATGGAGAGAATGTTTGTGATGGCATCTTGTCCAATTTCGAAATCGACAGTACGGCGCATTTCGGCTCGCACTGTGCGGGCTATCGGGGCATGGATTCGGATTTTCTCTTTTCCGAAGGAAACGCCGCGAGGAAGAGTGCCTTCCTCCGCCATTTGGGAAACACGCTGATAAGGGTTTCCGATGCAGAACGCCGTGTAACGTCTCCGAATCTGCCCCTTTTGCATTTCTTCATTCAGGAAGGAAGCGGAAAATTGATTTTTTGCGATAAGAAGAATACCGCTTGTGTCCAGGTCCAGCCGGTGAATCAAGCGACAGACGAAGGGGCGGATATTCTCCTCTTTTTCATAGTGATACACTATAGCACCGGCAAGAGTTCCGTCAAAATGCCCGGGAGAGGGATGACACGGAATACCCGCGGGTTTATTTAACAGGAGAATATCCTGATCTTCGTAAACCATCTCGAGCGGGAGCGGAAAATCCGGAGCAGAAGGCTCTTCTTCCGTTTCCAGAATAGAGATACGTAAGTGATCGCCTATCGAGAGACGGTCGACGGTAAATACCCATTTGCCATTTTTTTCTATACCGTGACAAATTACTCCATTTTCTTCATATTGCATTCGCTTCAAAGAGGAAAGCAGTCTTTTTGTATAGCCTTCCTCACGTAAAAAAGCTTCTACGGTTTTCCCGTGGAAGCTCTCCGGTACGGTATATTCCAATATCCGTAAATTTCTTGCCATTTTAGAAAGTGAAACTTTCTTTGAGAGGAAGCCAGAGTTCATCTTTTTCGGACAAGATCAAGGGGCTTCCGTCTTCCATGTGATAGCCTGCACTTCCGGCATTTCCTTGATAGCTGCCGCTAAGTTCCGGCCAGACAATGCCGATTTCGGGATCATTCCAGGCAAGCCCGCCCTCATCACCGGGGTGGTAGAAGTCGGTCACCTTATAGGCGAACTCCGCCGTGTCGGAAAGGACCAGAAAACCGTGTGCAAAGCCTTCCGGGATGTAAAACATTTTTTTATTTTCTTCGGTAAGAATGATACCGAAGTGTTTACCGAAGGTTGCGCTGTTTTTGCGGAGGTCGACAGCTACGTCGTAAACTCTTCCCCTAATTACACGAACCAATTTTCCCTGCGGATATTCTTTTTGAAAATGGAGACCGCGCAGTACGCCTTTCTGGGACATACTTTGGTTGTCCTGTACGAAGCGTAAGTTCAGCCCCGCTTCTTGAAAATCTCTTTCATTATAAGACTCCATGAAGTAGCCTCGGCTGTCTTTGTGGACGGTCGGTGTAATGATACACAGTCCGTTAATCTCTGTCTTTTCTATATGAATCTGTCCCATATCCTGTCCCTTTCTTGAAAATCATTTTTTCCTATTGCTTTTTCTTATCTATCATTCTCTGTACCGCTGCTTATCATAGCACAAGAGAAAAAAAATAAAAATATTTTAAAAAATGCTTGACAAAGAGAAGAAGGAACTTTATATTATGCAATGTTGATAGTGATTATCAATTTTGTTTTATCGAGAAGAAGATAATACAAAGTAAGTAGAAAGGGAAGGCTGATGAATTATTCCAGACAACGAGAAGAAGTCTTGGATCAAATTCGTGGTCACAAGGATCACCCTACAGCGGATACTATATTCGCCGAGTTAAGGACGAAGGATCCCAGTATCAGTCTAGCGACTGTGTACCGGAACTTAAAGCTTCTGTCCGATAGGGGAGAGATCCGGAGGTTAACTTTTGTTTCCGGGGCTGACCGCTTTGATCCGACAGTGAAGGCACATTATCATTTTGTATGTGAGAAGTGCGGAAGGGTGTATGACGTACCGATGAAAGTTGCAGAAGCGTTGGACGCTGAAGCAGAGGAGTTTGTTCCGGGAGTCGTCACCGGTCACGATTTGGTCTTCTATGGTGTGTGTGATTCCTGTAGAGCTGTGGAGGGTTCTATGGAAGAAAACACAAGAAGGTTAAACAATTTTCTGTAAATGAGCATAATGGGAACTTGTTTAATCATATCGGGGAAGTTCCGATAAGTTGAGTTTAGAGTTGTTAAAGTTGAGTTTGCCTTAGTAGGGCGGAGAAGGAGAATGTTATGAAGACTTGGGTTTGTTCAGTTTGTGGTTACGTGTTTGAAGGGGAGACCGCTCCCGAGAAGTGTCCGGTATGTAAGGCACCGAGAGAGAAGTTTGTAGAGCAGGGCGATGAGATGGTATGGGCCGCAGAGCACGTTGTCGGTGTAGCAAAGGATGTTCCGGAAGACATCAAGAATGACTTAAGAGCGAATTTCGAAGGTGAGTGCTCTGAGGTCGGTATGTACCTTGCTATGAGTAGAGCTGCTTATAGAGAGGGCTATCCGGAGATTGGTGATTACTATAGACGCGCTGCATTTGAAGAGGCGGATCACGCTTCCCGTTTTGCAGAGCTCTTAGGAGAGGTTGTTTCTCCGTCCACCAAAGAGAACCTGACTGTTCGTGTAAAAGCAGAGAATGGTGCTACAGCCGGTAAAGTTGACCTTGCAAAGAGAGCGAAGGCACTGAATCTCGATGCGATTCATGACACGGTTCATGAGATGGCCAGAGACGAAGCAAGACACGGAAAAGCTTTCCAGGCTCTTTTAAAGAGATATTTCGGCTAAGTTCAGGTTTACCCCAAAAAACGGATTGTACTTTTTAAATACTGTATTAAAAATCCAACAAGATTCGCTTGAATTATTTTTATCGAAGTATAAGCTTACTTTAAGCACATTTGTGGATTGTCCCGTGTTTGAACGTGTTTTCGTTTGACACATAGAAATGGAGGAAGTGTGCTTCCTCCATTTCTATTTTAAGAAGGGTAAGAAGAGAATTTATGCAGTAAGAGCGAGGGACAGTGCGTTTATTGTGTGGCGGAAGTTGATGGTTCAGGAGTGTAAAGGAGGATAGATTATGGCGAATTACAAGGGAACAGAGACAGAGAAGAATTTGTGGGAAGCGTTTGCGGGCGAAGCAAAGGCAAGAGATAAGTACAACTACTATGCAGCCCAGGCAAGAAAAGACGGATATCAGCAGATTGCCCAGTTCTTTGATGACACTGCCGCGAATGAAGAGTACCATGGAAAGATGTGGTTCAGAGAGCTTGCAGGACTTGGCGGCGGTATTGGAGACACCAAGGAGAACCTGAAGGCGGCAGCGGACGGAGAGCACTACGAGTGGACAGAGATGTACAAGAACTTCGCTGAGGTAGCGGACAAGGAAGGCTTCAAGGAGCTTGCTGCAAAGTTCCGTCTGGTTGGACAGGTTGAGAAGTCCCATGATGAGCGTTTCCAGAAGCTTTTGCAGGGGATTTTGGACGGAACCACCTTCAAGGACGAGGAAAGTACTACACTTTGGCATTGCAGAAACTGCGGATTTATCTACGAAGGAGCGGAGGCTCCGGAGTTCTGCCCGTGCTGTGATCACCCGAAGGCGTACTTCGAGAGAAATCCGGAAAATTTTTAATTTTCAAAATGAAGAAATGTCGTATTGCGAAGTTTTGCAATACGACATTTTTTATGTATAACGAATATCACTCGAAAAGCTTGCGATATCTCGTTTAACGAATCTCGTACGTGGCTTGTGGAATATCTCAACAAGTCGTATCGCTGTAAGAGGGGATCGCTGCAAGAGGGGACTTGCGTTCCTAATCCCATTTTACGCAGTGAAGAGAAGTGTTTCAGGAAAATAGAGCGAGGAGTTTTATTGACGTTCGGAGAACTTTGGGATAGACTTTTCTGGTGTGAAACGAATGAGCAGATGCTTTTGCTTTTGAAATGGTATAGAGAAAGAGAGGGAATATAGATGAAGAAACCAACTGTTTTGTTGATCCTCGATGGGTATGGGGAAAGAAAAGAGAAAGAGGGCAATGCCATCGCCCTTGCGAAAACGCCGGTGATGGATCGTCTGAAAAAAGAGTTTCCTTACGTTGAAGGACAGGCTTCCGGTCTTTTTGTCGGACTTCCGGATGGACAGATGGGAAATTCAGAAGTTGGACACATGAATATGGGTGCCGGAAGAATCGTGTATCAGGAACTGACGCGGATTACAAAGGCGATTCAGGATGGGACATTTTTTTCCAACCCGGCATTGAAAGCGGCTGTGGAGCATTGTAAGAAAGAGCATTCCGCATTGCATCTTATGGGACTTGTTTCCAGCGGTGGCGTGCATTCTCATATTGATCATATTTATGGCTTGTTGGAACTGGCAAAAAGAGAAGGACTGGAGAAGGTCTATCTTCATGCTTTCTTAGACGGTAGAGATACTCCTCCCGATTCCGGAAAAGGTTTTCTACAGGCGGTAGAGAAGAAGATGCAAGAACTCGGAGTGGGAGAGATTGCTACCATTTCCGGAAGATACTACGCTATGGATCGAGATAAGAACTATGACAGAGTGGAGAAAGCGTATCGTGCAATGGTGGATGGCGTAGGCGAGACGGCTTCTTCCGTGGAGGAAGCGATGGATGCCTCCTATGCGAAGAAGGTTTATGACGAGTTCGTACTGCCTACCGTTATCTTAAAAGAGGGAAAAGCGCATAAGATTGAGGATGGTGATGCGGCTATTTTCTTCAATTTCCGTCCGGACCGTGCAAGAGAAATTTGTCATTGTTTCTGTGATGACAGCTTTTCTTTCTTTAATAGAGGAGAGAGAAAAAAGGTCTTTTTTGTCTGCTTTACGGATTATGACCCGACGATTCCGAACAAAGAGATTGCTTTCCTGAAAGAGGAGATTCATAACACCTTGGGTGAGGTGGTATCGAATCTGGATAAGACCCAGCTCCGTATTGCCGAGACGGAAAAGTATGCCCATGTCACTTTCTTCTTTAACGGGGGGAAAGAAGAGCCGTATAAGAATGAGGATAGAATCCTAGTGCCGTCTCCGAAGGAGGTTCCGACCTATGATTTGAAGCCGGAGATGAGCTGCTATATCGTGACGGAAAAGCTTACAGAGGCCATCCAATCAGGCAAATATGATCTGGTAGTGGCTAATTTTGCAAATCCCGATATGGTGGGCCATACCGGTGTGCTTCCCGCAGCGATTAAGGCCATTGAGGTTGTGGATGAGTGCCTCGGCAAAGTGGTTGAAGCGGTACAGTCTGTTCATGGTAATCTTTTTGTGCTTGCAGACCACGGTAACGCGGATGTCATGATTGATAAAAAGACCGGAGAGCCTTACACGGCACATACCACGAATCCGGTACCTTTCATTTTGGTGAGTGAGGAAGATTATCGCTTAAGAGAAGGCGGATGCCTTGCGGATGTTGCTCCGACTCTCCTGGAACTGATGGGTATTCCACAGCCGAAGGAGATGACGGGGAAGAGTCTTCTCCGGAAAGAGTAGAGAGGAGTGACAATGAAAATCGGAATCTGCACGGATTCAGGTTCGGGAATCACCCCGGAGGAAGGAAAAAAGTTGGGCATTGCTGTTGTGCCCATGCCCTTTCGGATGGGAGAACAGGAGTATTTTGAAGATATCAATATGACCCGGGAGGAGTTTTTCAGAAGACTCCTGAACGGAGAAGAGGTATCCACATCCCAGCCTTCCATGAAGAGTGTTTTAGAAGCTTGGGATTCCTTATTAAAAGAATATGACGAGGTGGTGCATATCCCTTTAAGTTCGGGACTTTCCGGTTCGACACAGACTGCACACATGCTTTCACAGGAAGAACCCTATTTGGGAAGAGTTTTTGTGCCCGATAGCAAAGGGGTTTCCGTAACGGAGAGGATGCAATGCATTTTTGCAAAAGAACTTGGAGAAAAAGGATATAACGGGAGAGTGATTCAGGATATTCTGAACCATTCCACCGGAGATAACGGAATCTATATCGGAGTGCAAAATCTGAGTTATCTGAAGAGGGGCGGAAGGATTACGCCCGTGGCAGCTGCGATTGGAACTTTATTACAGATTAAACCGGTTCTTGCCATCAATGAGGGCGGAAAACTGGATTCCTATAAGAAAGTCAGGACGGAGCGACAGGTGCGGGAAGCGATTATCGAAGGTCTGCATCAGACGCTGAACCGTTTGGACGATCCGGAAGCGAGAGAAAGTTATCTGGCGATTGCCTACACCGATAACCTTGAGCAGGCGGAGAGTTTCAGAGAACAGCTGGAAGCGGAATTTCCACATCGCTATGACCCGGAAATTGTGGTTCGACCGCTTTCTCTCCTTATTTCATGTCATATTGGAGAAAATGGTCTTGGTGCTGCGGCAATCAAAATGCCGGCACAGCTCTAAGGAAGACAGGGGGCGGTAATCCGGTATTCTTTTCCGTCCGTTTGAATTAAGATTTCTCCGAGCTTTGCAGTTTCCAAAGGAATAAGATGGTATTCTTTACATTTTTGTAGAGTAATCGAGTGAGGATGCCCATAACGGTTTTTTATGCCGTAGGAGAGCAGGGCGAAACGCCCCTGTGTTTCGGAAAGAAATAGAGGAGAAGAGGATGTCTTCGAGCCGTGATGGGCAAGCTTTACGATATCCATAGAGGGGTTTACCCCCTCTTTTTTTAGTGCAGTCAACATGGATTCTTCCGCCGCCATCGGCATATCTCCCGTGAAAATCATCGAGAAGTTTCCATAACGAAGGATACAACCCAGGGAATGGGCATTCGCTTCTTCCATTGGCTCTTCTGTAAGGGGATAGTAGCAGGACAGAGAGAAAGGAAAGTCTTTTTTTGTGCTGCATATTCCGTCTCCGTTTTTCCAGTAAAGAATCTCCGCGCCGTGATTCGATGCAAGACGTTTCAGTATATCATAACGGTGGTCTTCCCTAGCCTGTACGGGAAGAATCAGATTTTCGATAGAAAGGGGGATTTTTTCCGCTAAGCCGCTCTGCTCCAGTATGCCTTGTATTCCGCTTGTGTGATCAATATCGGAGTGCGTGATAAGGGCGTAACGGATTTTCCGGATTCGATTTGCTTTGCAGTAGGGAATCAGGGTATTTTCTGCAAAGTGCTTATCCGAGGAAGAGCCGTTATCTATCGTGAAAACAAAGTCTCCTTTTCGAAAGAGAAAACCGTCGCCCTGACCGACGTAAAGTGCCGTGATCTCCGCTTTGGACGGGGAAAATGGGAGGTAGAGCGGCAGAGACAGAGGAAAGAGCAGGACAAAGAGCCTGAAGAGGTTTTTTGGAAAAAGGGAGAGCGAATTTTTTCTTCTGTAGAGATAGAGAGCATAAAAGAACAGAAAATAGAGCGTAAAGCGGAAGAGAGACATTTTCCCAAGAAGAACAGTGGCATGGGGCAGAGTGAGACTGAAAGAGATGCAGGCATGAAAGATGCGAAGAAGAAAGGACAGGGAGGAGGCGAAAAAAACAGAGAGTACTTCTGTGTGTCCACAGTGAAGAAAAAATAGAGAGGAAATGCCCAGAACGAAGAGCAGCGGGAGAAGGGGAAGAAGAAGGAGATTCAGGAGCGGAGCATAGAGAGGAAAAGAATATTGCAGGAGGGAAAAGAGGGGGAATAGACCGAGATAAAAAAGAGAGAGCGCAATTGCTTTTTCCCGGAGAAAAGCGGGGAGGAGTATGCAAAGTCTTCCCATTTGTTTTTTTCTTTTTGCCTTTTCCCATTGTTTGGAGACTTTCTTTCGCTTTTCTTTTCCTCTTCGTTCGGAAAGAAGAAGGAGGAGAAAAAGGGTGAAGAAGGAACACTGAAATCCGGTGGAATAGAGCATAAGCGGTTTGTATAAGAGCAGCATAAGGAGTGCCAGAGAGAGGGATGACAGCGCGTCGTTTGCTCTTCCGAGGTTTCTTCCAAGAAAATGGGTAAGAAGCATGGCTGCCGCACGAACAGTCGAGCCGGATGCTCCTGTAAGGAAGGTATAAAAGAGAATAAAAAGAGAGGAAAAAAGAGATGCCGGGGCGATAGTGAATCCCAGAACGCGCAAAATACTGTAGAAGCCTCCGCCGAGGAGGGAGAGATGCAGCCCGGAGACGGCAAGAATATGACTGATGCCGGCTTCCTGGTAGAGATTTCGCTCTTCTTTTTCGAGACTTGCCTTTTCTCCGAGAAAAAGGCATTTCAAAAAATGGGATTGCTCTTCCGGGTATAGGCAGTCCAAATCTTCAGAAACGCTTTTTCGAAAACGATGCAGGACTTTCAGAAAAGGAGTGTCGACGGTTCGTATTGTCTCTATTTTCCGGAGGAAGAACAAGCCCTCTATCCCTTCCCCTTTACAATAGTGCAGAAAGGAGAATTCTCCTTCATTTCTTGCCGGAGAAAGTCCTTTGAACTGCCCTTTTCCCTGTAAAATATCTCCGGGATAAAGGGGAAAGTCGGAAGTCTTATTTTTCTCTTTATCAAGGTAAAGCAGTAGCTTAGAGAAAGAAAGTGCATTACGCGCCTTCCATTTTTCTTTCTGCGAAGAGGAGAGATTTTCCGGCATTGCGGAAAAAGAACTGAAGATGGTACAGTTCTGCAAAAGGATTTTGACCGTTTTTTCATTTTCAGAAAGGGAAGTTATTCTACCGACTACTCTACAGCGGAAAGGAAGTAAAGACTCGATGGTTTTCTCTTGCTTTTGAAAGTGCTTTAGCACTATATGGAAGTGAAGCGAGGAAGAGCAGAAAAAGAAGAGAGAAAGTAGGAAGATATGAAATTTCTTTTTTCGAGAGAGCATCGAGAGATAAGAAAGATAAAAAAGAAAGAGAAGAAAGCGATAGGAGAGAGGAAGTTCGGGGCAGAGCAGAATTTCTCCAAAAAGAACAGAGAGGGCAAGGGAAAAGAGGGGGCGGGAGAGAAACATAGAGGGCTCCTTTTTGAAAGAGAATGAGATAGAGGAAGAAAAGAAGTAAGAAAAGAGAATGAGAATGCTATAGAAATATTTACTTACTATCATAGTGAAGAGAAGGGAAAAAGCAAGGTGGAAAATGCGAAATAAAAAAAAGGACAGCATAAAAAAAACTCCCTCAAAAGAGAGAGTTTTGTCTTTTGCTTTCGATAGGAAGTTTCGGGATTAACCGAGCTTCTTTACAGCATTGTAGAGACGGGCTGTCTTACGGGAAGCGTTATTTGCCTTGTATACACCCTTGCTGCGTGCCATAGCAATCTTCTTCTGCGCCTTTACGAGCATAGCACTTGCTGTTTCCTTGTCGTTATTCTCACAAGCAGTGAAGACCTTCTTCATGTAAGTCTTTACTTCGGAACGGATTGCCTTATTTCTCTCATTTCTTTCAGCTGCAACTTCGATTCTTTTCTTTGCGGATTTGATATTTGCCATTTTTACACCTTTCTTCCATAAAACCTTCCAGCCGCGGAATAGTCGATCTTATGAACCCTTTTTATATGTTATGGATAGAATTTCTGTTGTGGGAAGGCTTTCTCTACCCGCTTTATGAAGCGGTAGAAAAGCTTTGAGACAACTTGTTTTGTTTTCAAATATCTGGACACGGACAGTTTGAAAACATACAGAGAGATAATAGCGAAAATGCCGTAGTCTGTCAAGCTGCGAAAAGACGAGAAAAAATGCGGTTTTTGAGGTGAAAAAAGGCGATTTTGGAGTGATTTTCTTAATTATTTGAAGATATTGAATTAAATTAAGCATTATAGTATTCTAGAAATATGGATATCCCCTGAAAGAATGAGAAAAGAAAGAGGAAAAGATGGACAAAAGAATGTGGAAAAAGATTCTGGCTATGCTTCTGCTTATGTCCTGCATCTGTACGACGGTTGTTTCTGCAGAAGGCCTAAAGAGTGATATAGATCAGCCGGAGGCGGTAAAGGCGGAATCCGTAGAGGCTAAATCGGGAGATACTAGCAAAGACGCGAGAGTGGGAAAGTCTTTATCAGAAGATGCGGAAACAGTAGAAGAATCGCAGGAAGCGGTAGAAGATGCAGAGGAAGCCTTTCAACAAGAAAAAGAAATCTCCGGCGTTCTTGTCTCGGTGAAAGCAGACCCCGGAGTCTATCCGACGGGTGCAAAATTACAAGTAAAGAAAGTCGGTAAAGCAGCGGAGCGGAAGGTGGACAGCGCTTTAAAAGAGAAGCTTCTCGAGAATCGGGAAAATCTTCTTGAGAGCATGATTTTTGATATCTCAGTGCTTAACAAAGACGGAGAAGAAGTGCAGCCGGATACTACGAAAGGGGAAGTGAAGGTTC
>JABZIV010000059.1 GCA_015258095.1 Lachnospiraceae bacterium | reverse complement strand
ATTGAAAAGTCCTGTATAGCATGTAAGTAAATAGTTATATAAGCATCTTAGTTAAAAGGATAGTTGAACAGCTTACAAGGATGTAGCTTATCGGTTCTTTTGTAATAAATTTACTTATGCTATTATAAATAATATAGAATATTTATCGTGAGGTAGAACAACGAAGGGCATACTTGAATCATGTTAAAATGCAATCCGCTGAGCCGGAATTTTTTTAGAAATAATAGCTTGAATTTGTTTATGGCGGTGCTTGGAACCAGTGTTTTATCTTTGGCGATTCTTTCGGTACCGCAGCTTTTTCAGATTCTGATTGATTACTTATCGGGAAGTAGGGAATATTCTTTAAGGGGGATTATTCTTCTTACTGCCGGTATTTTTTTGATGGAGTTCTTTTCCGCCGTAGCGACATATTTTTTCAGAACAAAATTCAGTACCAGGGCGGTCTTACAGTACCGGAACTTTGCCTGTGCTTATTTATTGAAAAAGAAGGTTGCGGATTTTTATGCTTCGAACAGTTCGGTGTATCTTTCCGCATTAAGTAATGACCTCATGAAGATAAAAGAGCAGTTTCTCGATCAGATTCCGATTATCACGCAGATTCTTTTCTGCGGTATCGGCGCGATGATCGTGATGCTTCGTTACAATGTCTTTTTGGCCTGTATGTCCTGCGCGCTTTCTCTCATTCCTTTCTTTGCAGCGCTGTATTCCGGAAAAAATATGGGAGAGCTGGAGGACCGTTTATCGACGAAGAATGCGGAGTATCTTGCTTTTTTAAAAGACTTTTCCATCGGTTTTACCATTATCAAGAGCTATAAGGTGGAAGCTATCTTTTCGAAATTACATGCTGCGGTAAACGAAAAAACGGAAGAAACGATGTTGAGACGGGAAAGGTGCGTCGAAAAGGTAAATTACTTTGCGGCTATTTCCGGCTATGTTACAAGGCTTTCCATCCTTTTTCTATCAGCCTATATCGCCTTTACCAGGCATAGCATTTCCATCGGAACGGTCATTGCCTTCTCACAGCTGATTCATTATCTGATTGATCCTTTAAGTTCGCTTCCTTCCATGCTTACGGAAGCGAAGGCCGCGTACAGGCTTACGGATAAGTTTTGGGATACAATAAAAAGGGAGGAAGTGCCGCAAAATACGCCGGAGAACAATAGAGTAAAAGAGGAACAAATAGCGGAGATGCAAACGGCTATAGAAGATCAAAAAATAGTAGAAGAACAAGAGATAAGAGCGCAAAAGCAAAGTTTGGATGAACCGATACCTTCCCTTCGCGGAGAACTTCTCTTTAATCAGATTTGCTTCTCCTATTCGGAAGGAAAAGAAGTTCTGAAAGAGTTAAACTTGCAGGTAAAAGAGGGAGAGAAGGTGGTTCTTCTCGGGACTTCCGGAAGCGGAAAGTCCAGCATTTTGAAAATCCTTATGGGCATGGAAAGAGCACAGTCCGGGACAATCCGCATTGGCGGGCAGGATACCGTGGATTTGGGAGAAGACAGGATTTTCAAGGAAATCTCCTACATTCAGCAGGAGGTCTTTATCTTTGACGGCACGATTCGAGAAAATATCTGTCTTTTTCAGACTTACCGGGAAGAGGAGTTACAGTCCGTGATAGAGCGGGCAGGACTTCGGAATCTCGTAAAGGAAAAGGGCTTAAGCTATCGATGTGGAGAAAACGGGGCAGCCTTGTCCGGCGGAGAGAGACAGAGAATCAGTATTGCGCGAAGCTTGCTGCGAAAAACCCCCATTTTACTTGCGGACGAAATCACCGCGTCTTTGGACAAGGAAAATAGTTATCTGATCTTGGATACCTTGCTAAATATTGAAAATACGACGGAAATTTTAGTCCTACACGACTTGGACAGTCGGATTTTAAGCCGTGTGGATAGAATATCTGTTCTAAAGAACGGGAAAGTAGAGGAAGAAGGAAACTTTACGGAACTCCTGGAGAAAAAGGGCTATTTCTATGCCTTGTATCATGTGGAGGCGGAATAAAAGAGAGGGGAAAAGTCCTGCTTTTTCCCTCTCTTCTTTTTTGCTATAATAAATTGATTATGTCATTTTTTTCTTATAGACGGCTATCGTGTGCGGTGTATGCGGTATCTCGTTTATAATGCGTTTCATGCGAGAAAAGCACGGTATCTCGTTTTTCCCATCATCAAAATAGAAAAGAGCGGTATATGGACAAGAACAATTTATTCCGAAGAATTCCGAAGGTGGACATCCTTCTGGAAGAGGGGAAAGTACTGGATTTAATTCAAGACTACGGCCTTTCCTATGTGACGGACAAGGTAAGGGAAGTGGTCGAGGAGATTCGGGAAGAAATCAAATTACTGGCTCCCTCCGAAGAAAAGAGAGAAGACGAAATTCTGCGTAGAATTGACCATATTGAGGATGCTATAGCGGAGCACGTGGAGCGGGGAATCGAGCTGAAACTTCGTCCAGTTTTAAACGGGACCGGCACGATTTTACATACGAATCTCGGAAGAGCGCCCTTGAGTAGAGAACTTTCGGAAGAACTTGTGGCGATTCTCTCCTCTTATTCGAACCTCGAGTATAACCTCGAAGAGGGAAAGCGGGGCGAGCGCTATTCTCACATGAAAGAGATGCTTTGTAAAATCACCGGGGCGGAGGATGCCATGGTGGTCAATAACAATGCGTCTTCCGTGCTGCTTATTCTTTCCACACTGGCTAGGGAAGGGGAAGTCATCGTTTCCCGCGGCGAGTTGATTGAAATCGGAGGAAAGTTCCGCATTCCCGACGTCTGCGCCCAGTCCGATGCGGAGATGGTGGAGATTGGAACGACGAATAAAACCCATTTGTCCGATTATGAAGAGGCAATCACGGAAAATACGAAGGCCTTCTTAAAAGTGCATACCAGTAACTATCGCATCATGGGATTCACGGAGTCGGTAGAGGCAAAGGATTTAAAGGCGCTTTCCCTTGAACACAATATTCCGATTATTGAGGATCTGGGTTCGGGAGTTCTTCTCCCTCTTGAAAAGTACGGGATTCGCCATGAGCCGATGGTGCAGGAAGCGATTCAGGCGGGAGTCGATGTCGTATGCTTTAGCGGAGATAAGCTGCTTGGCGGACCGCAGGCCGGCATTATCATCGGAAAGAAAAAGTATATCGATGCGATGAAGAAGAATCCGCTGACGAGAGCTCTTCGCATTGATAAGTTTACGGTAGCGGCTCTTTCCATGACGCTTCGGGAGTACCTTCACATGGAAGGGATTGAAGAGCGTATTCCGGTTTTGAAAATGCTTTCCGAACCGCTTTCTTCCATAAAGGAGAGAGCGGAGTGCTTGTGCAATTTATTCCGGGAAAATCGTTTGCCGGGAGACTGTGCAGTTCGCGCCTGTACCTCCCAGGTGGGAGGCGGTTCTCTCCCGGATACCTATATGGACAGTTTTGCCGTCTCCTTTCATCCGTATAAAATCAGCGTACCGGAGCTCGAGAAGCGACTGCATTTTACCAAGGAGCCCTTAATCGGAAGAGTTATGGAGGATGATTTCTGGATTGATCTTCGCACGATTCGGGAAGAGGAATTAGAGAGAGTAGTAGAGAGTTTCAAGGAGGCTTTAGCGTGAAACACATCATCATCGGTACGGCGGGACACATCGATCACGGAAAAACGACACTGATACGGGCGCTGACCGGTAGGAATACAGACCGTTTAAAAGAGGAACAGGATAGAGGAATCACAATCGAACTTGGCTTTACCTGGTTTGATTTAGAGAGTGGACTTCGTTGCGGGATCATTGATGTTCCCGGGCATGAAAAATTTATTCAGCAAATGGTTTCCGGCGTAGTGGGAATGGATATGGTTCTCTTGGTTGTGGCGGCAGATGAAGGCATTATGCCGCAAACCAGAGAACATCTGGATATTCTGGAACTTCTCGGAATTGAAAAATGTATCTTGGTACTCACCAAGTGTGATACGGTGGATCCGGAGTGGGTGGATATGATGGAGGAGGATATCCGGAAGGAACTGAAGGATACCATCTTAGAGAATGCGCCGGTTGTCCGCGTTTCTTCCGTAACAGGGGAAGGAATAGAGGCTTTAAAGAAAGAAATTGAAAAGATGGTTTCTTCTCTCCCTGAGCGGGATACGAAAGGAATACCGAGGCTGCCGATTGACCGCGTTTTTAGTCTCCAGGGATTTGGTACGATTATAACCGGAACGCTCATTTCCGGAACACTCCATAAGGGGGATGCCCTTGCAATTTATCCGGAAGGACTGAAAGCAAGGATTCGAAACATTCAGGTGCATGAGCAGGATGCGGAGTTTGCCGAGGCGGGACAGCGTGTAGCGTTGAACCTGAGCGGGGTGAAGAAAGAAGAGCTCCATAAGGGTTCGGTGATTTCTCTTGAAAACAGTATGGAGAATTCCACCCTGATGGACGGCAAGGTGACCATGCTTCGTGACAGTAAAAGGAGTCTGAAAAACAGAGAAAGACTCCACTTCCTCTCCGGCACCAAAGAAGTTCTTTGCCGCGCGGTTCTTCTGGATAAAGAAGAGATTGCCCCGGGGGAAGAGGGACTTTGTGAGTTTATCCTGGAAGAAGAGATGGTATTTAAGCGGGGCGACCGCTTTATTCTCCGCTTTTACAGTCCGGTGGAAACCATTGGAGGAGGCATTGTGTTAGAACCCAATGCACGGAAGAAGAAACGTTTTTCCGATGAGGCAATACAGGAACTTCTCAGTAAGGAGGACGGTTCCCTTTCCGATGTACTGGAAACGGTCATTCAGGAAGAGCTGAACAGCTTGTACACGGTACAGACACTGGCGAAACGCCTCTCTCACTCGGTAGAAGAAATTACGCCGGCACTCTCTACGCTCGTGGAGGAGGGACGGGTCTATCCGGTAGATCTGCAAAAAGAACGCTATTTTCTTCACCGGGAAAATGCCTATATTCTTTCTACGGAAATCGGGCATCTTCTGGAAGCTTTTTACAAGAAGCATCCCTATCGTCTCGGTATGCCGAAGGCGGAGGTTCGTGAGAAAGTATTGAAGAGCAGTAAGCAGAATCTCTTCGATGCCTGTCTTCCGTACTTTAATGGAATCAGCCTTTCCGGAGAGTATCTGCTGCTTACGGATAGAGGCGAATTTAAGGATGAGACGTATCGGAAAATAGAGAAAAATATATTGCAGGATTTAGAGGCTGCCGCTTTTATGCTTCCTCGTGTAGAAGAACTGGATCGGCATAAAACAAAGGAAGAAGACTTCCTGGATATCCTACAGAATCTTGTAGTGGAAGAGAAAGTTGTAAAGGTGGGGGAAGATCCGGAACTTCTCATTTTGAAAGAGAATCTGGAGAAGGGCATTGCATTCCTTCGCAGCTATTTTAAGGAAAATGAAGTACTCGGTATTTCCCTTTTGAAAGAGCAGTTTGAGAGCAGCAGAAAGTGTGCCAAGGCGATGATTCAGTATTTCGACAAGGTGAAGTACACGAAGAAGGTTGCGGGAGAGTCGGAAAGAGTGGCCGGAACGGAGCTCTATAAGGAAGTTTAGAGGACAGGGCTATGCAAAACGATAAATCATGTAAATGTCTGATTTACGGGGACTCTTTAACCTATGCCTATCTTCCGAATGAAGCGCATGAGGACAGGAGGCTCCCGGAGGAGGAACGCTATACTTCGGTTCTGGAGAAAGCGTTTCCGGAAGTGCAGATTTCTGTTTTTTCCAAGATAGGGCGAACGATACCCTATCTTCCTTTTGAATGGGCGGATTTCAAGGAAGCGTGTGTCGGTATGACAAAGGAAGACTTCCTTATCCTTTTCCTCGGGGTAAATGATTATTTAAGCTTCGGGCGCCCGGATAGTTCTCGCGTAGTAGCGCATTTACGGGAGTTTTTTCAAGATTTCGAGAAGGAAGGGATTCCGTTTCAAAAAAATCATATTCTTTATATCTGCCCGCCTACTTTGGATTTTCGGGGGGACCGATCCTATGAAGCTTTTACGACGCTGGATGGAAGTTTCAATGCGGCTTTGACAGTGGCTTGTACCGACATGGGCATATCCTCTTTTGATGCAGGGAGTCTCCCGCTACCGCATTTTCCGGACGGCGTGCATATTCTGGGAAGCGCACAGAACTGCTTGGGGGAGAAATTATCCGCTTACTTAAAAGAAACTGCTTTTTTTCATCGTATTTAGTTTTTTATGGCACGATTGTTTTTATAAAAATTTGCCATAGTTTATTTCTATAAATGCTTCCTTTTTGTTGATATAGCCTTGTTATTTGGATAAAATATTAACAATACCTAAAATAGGTAGAAAATGAAGGAGGGAATTGAACTATGGATGCATTAAATGCAATCATTAACAAAGGGAATAACTTTTTGTGGGGCTTTTTGTTGATTTTCCTTTTGTGCGGCACCGGAATCTACTACACCTTTCGCTTGAAGTTTATCCAGCTTCGTCGATTTGGAGAAGGATTCAAACTGGTTTTCGGGCATTTCAACCTGAACGGAGAGAAGCATGATACAGGAGAGATGTCTCCCTTCCAGGCTATTGCAACAGCCATTGCGGCACAGGTCGGTACCGGTAACTTGGCCGGCGCGGCAACTGCGATTGTGAGCGGTGGACCGGGCGCCATCTTCTGGATGTGGGTTTCCGCCTTTTTCGGTATGGCGACCATCTATGGTGAAGCGGTTCTTGCCCAGACCTACAAAGAAGAGAAGAACGGGCAGGTAACCGGAGGACCGGTTTACTATATCAAAGCTGCCTTCAAAGGTACGGTAGGAAAGGTTCTGGCTACACTTTTTGCCATCTTTATTATTCTGGCGCTGGGCTTTATGGGCAACATGGTACAGTCGAATTCCATCGGCGCTGCCTTTAAAGAAGTATTTGCCGTAATGAATGTCAATGTTCCGAGTGTGGCTATTGGTGTATTCGTAGCTGTTATTGCAGCCTTCATTTTCTTCGGCGGCACAAAGAGACTTGCAGCGGTTCTCGAGAAAGTTGTACCGCTTATGGCAGGAATTTATATTTTAGGCGCTCTGGTTTTTATCGTAATGCATATTACAGCGCTTCCCGGAGCAATCACTGCCATCTTCGTCGGCGCCTTTAATCCGCAGGCAGTAAAGGGTGCTGCAATCGGCATCACGATTCGTCAGGCTATCCGTTACGGTGTTGCAAGAGGTCTTTTCTCTAACGAAGCCGGTATGGGTTCTACGCCTCATGCACATGCAAGAGCTAAAGCGGAGTGCCCGGATGCACAGGGACTTTGTGCGATGGTTTCCGTCTTTATCGATACCTTTGTTGTTTTGAATCTGACCGTATTCGTTATTCTGACAAGCGGAATTCTGGGAACCGTTGATCCGACAACGGGAGAGGCTTTCACGGGAATTCGTCTGACACAGCAGGCTTTTGTGTCCGGTTTCGGTAACTTCGGCCATTTCTTCGTTGCCTTCTGTCTCTTCTTCTTTGCCTTTTCTACTGTACTGGGCTGGCACTTCTTCGGTGCGGTCAATATTCAGTATCTTTTCGGTAAAGAAGCGGTGAAGCTTTACTCCGCTATCGTAGTTATCTGCATTATCGTTGGAACAACTTTGAAGGTAAATCTGGTTTGGGATATGTCCGACTTCTTTAATGCGTTGATGGTTATTCCGAACGTACTGGCACTTCTTGCTCTTTTCAATGTTGTAAAGAATACGAAGAAGAGAGGAACGCTGTAATCCGTTTCGACTTTTGTGTGACAGGATTTCATCTTTAGATCTACAGATTATTAGAGTAACAGAGTATCAGTCTTAATATCGCCGTAGCTTTCCGGTTTATCCGGAAGGGCTGCGGCGATTTTTTTGTGCAAAAAGTCGTGCTTTATACAAATCATTTAGGGGAGAGAAAAGGAAAACGGGAAGGAGCAGAAAGGATGGTTATTGCGAAATACTATAAA
>JABZIV010000058.1 GCA_015258095.1 Lachnospiraceae bacterium | reverse complement strand
TAAGCGCTGCACACGGAACACATCCGTCTCCGAAGAAATCAACGAAAACATATCCCTGTGCCTTCAAAACTTCCTCTTCAAAGTTGTCCTTATTTACTTCTAACATATTGCCTCCTTTATAAATATAAAATAGTCTACACTCTATTCATCCGTTCTTCCGGAAAAGGGAAGAAAAACTTCCTCCTCTCCAAAAGCGAATTCATGCGGAAAAGCTATTCCATTTCGTTGATATATTTCTCCGCCTGTGTTGCGGCAATTGCACCGTCAGCCGCCGCGGTAACGACCTGCCGAAGACTCTTTACACGAACATCTCCTACCGTAAATACACCGGGAATATTGGTGTGCATATCTTCATCTGTCGGGATATAGCCTCTTTCATCCATCTTCAGATTCGTATCTTCAAAAATCTCCGTCGTCGGAATTCTTCCGATGAATCCGAAAATACCGAACATACCGTCTTCCTCGCTGGCCTCCAGTACCTTTTCCTCACCGGTAACCACATTCTTCACTTTGATCTTCTGCAAGATGTCATCGCCGTCGAGCTCTTCTACAATCGTATCCCACATGATATGCAGCTTCTCGTTTTTGAATGCCTTCTCCTGAATGGACTTAGCGGCTCTTAATTCATGTCTTCTATGAATCAGCGTTACGGAACTGGCAAACTTCGTCAGATACATGGCTTCTTCCACCGCGGAATCGCCGCCACCGACTACAAACACCGGAAGGCCTTCAAAGAAGTTCGCATCGCAGGTTGCACAGTAGGAGACACCCTTGCCGAGGAACTCCTTCTCTCCCTTGCATCCAATCGGACGGGGATTCGCACCGGTCGCAATAATCAAAGTCTTTCCTTCATAAGTACCGTTGATTCCGATGACTTTCTTTACATTTCCCTCTAATTCTACAGACTTAATCGTATCATGTACACGATCACAACCGAACTTTTCAGCCTGTTCTGTCATCCTCTTAATCAGGGACGGTCCGGACTCTCCTTCTACAATCTGTCCGGGGTAGTTCTCAATAGAGTCTGTAATGGCAATCTGTCCGCCATCCTGCCCCTTCTCAATGATACAGGTAGAAAGTCTTGCTCTTCCGGAATAGAGTCCTGCTGCAAGTCCTCCGGGTCCGGCTCCTAAAATCAAAACATCATAAAGCTTTGACATAGTTTCTCGTAATCTCCTTCCTTAAACATGTATAGTATCTGCCTGCTTTTGAATCCACCGCAGTACAGTAAAACCCGAATTTAAAAATAGCACAATTTATTATACACGATGTTACACTGTTAAAAAAGCTGTCTTTTCATAAAAACGCACAAGAAATTTCTTATAAAATCCTTTTTATTATAAATAAGTTCTAATCCATTTTCCTCTAAAAGCGGGGGCAGGGTCTCTGCCCCCAAGAGGAAATAGAATCCAATTACTTGAAAATTGTCTGCTTATCTACATCCACAGTGAGTGCATGTAAAGCTTTCTCTACAATCTTTCTTCTCAATGCCTTCTCTTCCTCAGGCTTTAAGGACGGATTGCCAAGTGGGTGAGGAATTGCAATAGCCGGAACGATACGGTTTGCACCTACCGTCATAGAAATAGGTGTAACTGTACAAATGTGAACAACAGGAATTCCTGTAGCTTCGATACCTTTAACCATCGTTGCACCGCAACGTGTACAGGTTCCTCACGTGCTGGTCAGAATGACCGCATCTACATGGTCTTTCTTCAGTTTTGCACCGATTTCCTCGGAGAACTTCTTTGCGGAAGCAACAGCGGTTCCGTTACCCACAGTTGTGAAGAAATAATCGTAAAGCTTTCCGATTTTTCCTTCCTTCTCCAGGTCTCTTAAAACATCCACCGGAAGAACACGATCCGCATCCTGGTTTGCATAGCTCGGATCATATCCGCCGTGTGCAGTCTCATACGTCTCGGCAGTTAAATCATTGACTCCCTTGATGGAGTACTCACCGTAACGAGTCGCATTGGAAGACTCAATGTGATCCGGATTGCCCTTCGGAACAATACCGCCGGAGGTAACCAGTGCAATAGTGGCCTTGGAAAGGTCCTTCACTGCGGGCATCGGGTCTACTCTATCGAAAGACGGCATCGGATACTCGGTTGTAAACGGCTTTCCGCTAATCTTTGCAAGAAGCATCTTAACCGCACGTTTCGATCCTCTTTCCTCTTCAAAGAAGTTTACACGGTTGCCCTGCGGGATATATCCCTCTTCTGCGGAGGATCCGATGTGCTCTCCGCGAGCTATCTTCAATCCGAGAGGAGCCATCTTCTTTACGGCGTCTCTCATACCGGCAGCGCTGTTCTTTGTGGAAACGATGTAAACCTTACTCTTCGCTTCATCAGCACCCGGGTTCTCTACATACATACCGGTTATAACCGGGATATGCAGTTCATCCTGTACGGCAACAGCGATAGTTGCGCAGGCAAATCCGTAACGTCCGGCATTGAATGCAGGTCCCGCAATGAAAAGATCCGGCTTCAGCTCTGCAACTTTCTTTAAAATCTCCGGCTTTACCTTATCGGTATTCTCACCGAAGTAGCTGTCTCCGCAGACGATGGTTCCGATGATTTCCGCCTGGTCTCCGAAAGCCTGCTGGAATGCAAGTCCCGGTCCCATTGGGCCCTCATGATACTCCATAGGATAATCAGCCTTATCCTCTCCACCGACTTGAGCGAAGAACTGGTTAATATATTGAACAACTCTTAATTTTCCCATTTCTTTCTCCTTATCTTGCACTAAGCTTGTTGAAACCAACCTCGGATGTTGCCCCGGTAATAACTTGCAGTTCTACTTCAAGAGAACCGTCCGGCTTCAAGGTGGTATCACTCGCACCGGCAATCTTTGTTACATAATCTAATGTACCAATCAGCTTATCGAGCTTCGGAAGTGTAACCAGCTGGTTTGCATTACCGCCGGTAATCAGTGCGTTAGCCGCTACATCCGCATCGGCAAGAGACTGTGACTTTCCATCCCGTCCTGCATACTCATCCGTGATGATAACCGTCTTGATACCCTCGGCTTCAATCTTCTTACAGTTCATAATCAGGTCGGTATCCGGGTTACCGAATCCTTCCTCGGTAATAATAACCGCATCCAGGTGAAGCATCTTGCAGAGCTTTGCAGTCTGGTTGGAGGAACGCTCCTTATCCGCAAGGTACACGTTCTCGTTTGTGATGATATGCGCTACGAAGTTGATGGTCTTGCCGTGTTCCTCGAAAAGGTCCTCTATAACCGGGTTGTTCTCGTGCACATAGGTCGGGTTCTTATCGCAGGCAGATACACAGTTGCCGGAGATGATAGCGCCGTCCATATCCTCTGTAGGATAAAGAATGGTCGGGAGAATCTTCTTCGCATCTACGCCGTATACATAGGTATCATGGAGAAGTCCCTGAGACTGTAACATCTGTACATAGCCGACTCTCGGAAGATCCGGGAATGCCTTCGCCCCTTCCATCAAATCCAATGTCTCATACACCTTGGTCTCATCCGGAGTTAACTCCTTCGCCTTCTCTGCAATGAAGGTTGCCGTCTTCAGTCCCGCCATACGAACGGCCTGCTCATAGGCATGAGACTCTGTACCCTCTACCGGCTTGCATACGCAGGTCAGGTTCAGCGTCTTCGAGAACGGAGTATACTCTGCGCCAAGACCGCTCATGTCGATAATTCCCTCCTGGAAACCGACAATCGGTCCTGCAGTAACCACTGCCATACCCTTCAAGCAATAGGTCTTTCCGGATCCAACTGTCTCAACAGAAGAAATCACGCCCGGGAAAACGCCACCCTTTCCTTCTACCTTCACTCTCGGCTCAATAACGTCCTTTACCGGAGTAATACGAACCGACTCGCCGGGTTTTGCGATATCGAATTCTACTTCTTTGATTTTCTCTTCTGTGAGGAAGACCTCCTCAAGTTCTTTCTTAGACACATAGAGAACGTGATCTTTAATCTCCGTTGTGTCTGCGAACTGGATGTCTTTAATGAAAATCTTGCCTAATTCCAGTTTCAATTTCTTTCCCTCCTTTTAAAAACTTTATGTTTCATTAATGCAACATAAGCGATTCCAAGCCGCTGTCGAGCAAAGTCCAATCCAAAGTCTGAAAGTCCTTATCGACTTTCTCATCATGAACCCGTCCCTCATCCGGAAACTTTTCGCAAGTATTCAGCGCATACTCAATCAAATCGAGAGACTTCATATCAAAGCCTTCATCCGGTGTCTTATCAAGAAGCACGGACTCATACGGCGTCTCATTCGGCTTAATGGAGCCATCCAGGGGATGCGTTAAAATCTTACTTCCGGAATGCACTAAATCTCTTACTCCGCGAAGCACATCCATAAATGAAATCGCACGGTAGTCCACTTCTACGTCGACGTCCGGATACTTCTTCGGAAAGTTTTCCTTCACCAGCGGATTATTGGTTAAAATCACGAGAGTCTTCATCTTTTTGCTCCTCCTTTTCATGGAACAAAAAACAGGGGAAGAGAAAAAAATTCCCGCTCCCCCTGTTTCCCATTGATTCAGAGTCCCCACAGCACATCCATCCTTTTACCTGAAAGATTCATTGCCTTCTCGCAACTTGCCTCTTCGGTGGTCTACACTCTCTCTGGATATACCTGTTTTTTGATTTGACTATATTTTAACAGAAATTCCGTTCAATTCAACAAATAGTAAACACTTATAGCCAAATGCAATGAACAAAATTCATAAAGCTTTTTTATGCAAAATGTATGATTTCGCTCTTCATCTCCGTCAAAACGACCATTTTCTCAGTATTTTTTGAAAGATTATATAAAATGATTTTATCGTCCCAAATGAGAACCTCCTCTTTCTTCTTATCCTACCGTTGCCTTTCCTTTTTCCATTTTATTTATAGCATTTATCTATCTCTATTTTTTATACTATTCTTCTATGAATCTCTTGCACTATCTCTAATTTCAATTTTACTTTCACTTCCTTTTTGTATATTCTATACATAACCCGAGACGAAAGTCAAAAATAGCCAAAGATGAAGAGAAAGAGAGAAGAAAGACCGTTCAACGGTCTTTCTTCTCTCTTTCTCTTCCAAACAAGGGGCCGTATGAAAGCATAGCTTCCTTTTTCAGCCCCTCATTTACTTCATCGAAAAATATTTATGCACTCTCCTCCGGCTTCGCAGGAGTCCCTTTTGTCTTACTCATCCTTGTCCGAAGATCATATACAATCATGAAAGCGACCAGGATAAAGCCGAGATATCCGTTCATTCCATAAAGAACATTAACCAGTCCCTTATAAGGCAGGAAGCAGGCTGCAACACAGCCGATCACACCGCCCACTACCGTCAGAACCTTGTACTTCTTCGTACCTTCTTTAGAAATTTTCCCAACGCCTGTCCAAAGGAGCGGAACGGAAGTGGTATAAATCCCGCAGAAAATAATGACCGCCAAAGCCTGTGCAAGAATCGGCGAAATGCTCTTCGCAAGTACAAGGGCAGGAATATCCGCTTCCCCGGTCTCTCCGATATAGCAGATCAGCGCATAGCTGGCAAGTACAGCGGTACCCATAATAAAGACTGTGGAGAGAAGCATTCCAAAGTTTACTTCCTTCAGCTTATTCTTAGCTCCAACTTCCGCCAGAAAAGCGGCAAACCAGAGGATTACAAAACCGCCATAGGAGAAGCCGGAAAGAAACGGATTTCCGTTGCCGACCTGCGTAATTGCAATATCTCTTGTCTGCCCGGAAGCATCCATGAAATTCTTGATGAGAAGCTTTCCATTTTCCGCCGCTCCGCTGTTCACATATTCCAGATTTTTACTGAGATAAGCTGCTCCGTTTATAGCACTGATGACGGAAACCAAAAGAATAATCACGATAATGAGCGGGCCGATTTTTCCGAGGGCATTCAGAATGCCGTCCAAACCGAAGAGCGCGGTAGCAATAACACACACCGTGAGAATGACTGCACCGACACCGTTCGGCAGCCCCCACTGCTGAGTCGCTGTAGAATTCGCGCCTCCGCACATTACGATAAAGCACATATAGCAGAAGAAGGCGGAGAAATAATCATAAAAAGTGCCAATATATTTTCCGCAATAGTGATTGTAGATATCTCCTCCTCTTAAAAGTTTTAAACGATTTCCGTTTGTAGAGAAGGAAAGGTTGGTATAGATATAGATTACGGAAATGACCGCAATGACAATCCAAAGTTTCGTACCGTAGGAGGCTTCATACTGCATAACCTCCTGCATGGTAGCAAAGCCTGCTCCGATATAGAAAGCAATGCAGGCTCCGCAGAAGCCGATAATTGCCCCAAAACTCAATTTCTTCTTGTCCATAATTTTCTCCATTACTTTTATAAAAAGCAGGACGGCAGGGAAGAAACCGTAAAATGCAAAAGCATATTTTGGAGAATCCCTAAGACCGTCCTGTTTGAAAGAGATTGAACTTTTATTGCATTGACACTTTGTCAGAGTTTAAAAATCCTCTTCGAAAACGGTCTGTTCACTTACCGGTACAGTCAAAGTCTTCAGAGCACGTCTTAACAAAGCTTCACGAATTTCATAGCTCTTCTTCTCCCCTTTTGTCGGATCGCCAAGAGGATACGGAATGCCAATAGCCGGAACAATTCTGTTCGCACCGATTGTCAGAGAAATCGGCACTACTGTACAAACGTGTACAACCGGGATTCCTGCACGATCAATTTCTTTTACCATAGATGCACCGCATCTTGTACAGGTTCCTCACGTACTGACCATGATGACGGCATCAACATGGTCTTCCTTTAATAATGGTACATATTCTTCCGCAAAACGCTTTGCACTGTTCGTTGCTGTTCCTGTACCCGTTGTAGTAATGAAATAATCGGTAAGAGAACCGAATACGCCTTCTTTCTCCAGGTTTCTAAGCGCATCGACCGGAATGCAAAGATCCGGATCTTCCATAACAAAAGCACGATCATATCCACCGTGAATAGTCGTAAAATCCGCTTTATCCGCGTGATCCATGCCCTTAATAGAATACTTCCCCCACTTTGTCGCATTACTGGACTCGATATGATCCGGATTGCCCTGCGGAACAACACCGCCGGAAGTAATGAGCGCAATCTTCGCATGCGCCAAATCTTTAAGAGGCGGTGCGGGCGCAACACGATCAATCTTCGGCATCGGATAGTCTGTGTAGATTTCCTCCCCCTTAATCTTCTTGACCAGAAGTTCTACCGCTCTCTCGGAGCCTCTTCTCTCATTAAAATAGTTTACACGGATACCTTGTGGGATATACCCTTCTTCTTTAGGAGAAAGAACTTCAACACCCTCTATCTTTTTCTTGAGAAGGCTGGCCATCTTCGGTGCCGCTTTACGCATATCCGCGGAAGAATCTTTTGTCTCGATAATATGAATATCTTTATGAAACATATCGGTTCCCGGATTCTCAACATACATACCGGTTACCGTCGGTATACCAAGTTCATCCTGTACTGCTTTTGCCATCGTACCGCAGGCAACCCCGTAACGCCCTGCATTGAAAGCGGGTCCGGCAACAAATCCGTCCGGATGCTCTTTCTTAACCATTTCTACTATCTCGGGGACTACCCCCTTCTCTATATTGGATCCGAAATAGTTATCTCCACAGATGACTGTGGCTACGATTTCATAACCGTCACCAAGTTCTTTTTGCAATGCAAGTCCCGGTCCAAGGGCACCTTTTCTGATTTCCGGTGCAATATCCGCTTTCTCCTCTCCGCCGATTCCCGCGAAGAACTGATTAATATAATGTACTATTTTCTTTGCCATACTTTTTTCTCCTCTCTTCGCGATTAATAAGTTCTTGCGCAGAGCGTATTGAAGCCGTTGGCGATGGTCGATGCTATGATAATCTGAATCTCGGCGTCAAAAGAGCCGTCCTCATGCTTACAACCTACCCAACCGCCAATCTGCATTTCGATATAGTCCTCCATACCGATGACCTTATCCATCTTCGGGAAGTGGATTACCACGTTTCCGTTTCCACAGGAAATCATTGTATCCGCTTCATCACAAACGTCGGCAAGGGAATAGGACTTTCCGTCTTTTCCGGGGAATTCATCTGTAATCAGAACCACCTTTACCCCGCGCTGTGTCGTTTTCTTGCAGTTCATCATAAGGTCGGTATCTGGGTTTCCGTATCCTTCTTCCGTAAGCAGTACGCCGTCCAGTCCGAGAAATTCGCAGAGCTTCGAAGTCATGTCCGAGTGTCTCTCTTTGTCCATAAG
>JABZIV010000057.1 GCA_015258095.1 Lachnospiraceae bacterium | reverse complement strand
CTCTTAAAAGGAAAACAGGTAAAGGATGCTTGCTCGATTGGTTGTATTGCCTGCGGAATCTGCGAGAAGAACTGTCCCTTTGATGCAAATCATGTCTTAAATGACCTCGCGGTGATGGATGAGAAGTGTAAGGACTGCGGAATTTGCGCCCAGAAGTGTCCGACCTCCGCGATTACGGGAAAAAGAGTGAAGAAGGCGGAACCGGCTAAAGAGGCTGCGGCAAACCCTGTAAAACAGGAAGAGCAGGCGGCGGTTCCGGTCGCAAGCGAGCATGCAGCGGAGGCTCCTGTACAGGCATAAAGCGGATGGATTGACTTCATTTATTTTTTCTTTATCCCTTTTTAAATTATTTTTTTTGCCGATAATAAAGTAATGCTGTGAGATAAAAGGGAAGACTTGTTTTATATGGATAGATTCTTGAATTATCTGTAGCGCTAGTGTAGAATCACTTGGAATATGTTTTTCGAAGTGAACAGCGGTTTTTCAGCAGATTCAATAGGAAGTGGAACTATGGCGTACTGCTGTAGGTAGTTCAGGGAGGAAAAGTGGCATGAAAGAATGGTCAAAAGCGTTGAAGAATCTTTCGATTCTTTCTCAACTTGGCTTATCTCTTGCGATGCCACTTTTATTGTGCCTTCTTTTGGTATATCGCCTGAGAGAAATCTTTTCTCTGGGGTATTGGATATACATTCCCGCTTTTTTCTTCGGCTTAGGCGGTTCCTGTATGACCGCCTATAAGGTTTATCTTTCGGTTTGTAAGAAGGAAGATAAAGAGAAGAAGCCTAAGGCTCGGGCATTTAATGACCATAAGGCATAAGGCTTTTCACCGGAAAACGGCTTATTGCTTATATCTTTGGCTGCTTAAGGAGAGGAAGAAAAATGAGGGTTCAGGAAACGGTGAAGAAAGAAACGCTGCATATCGCTATCTGTAGTGTGACGCTGACAGTTTTGATGTGGGTTGCGTTCTTTTTACTTCATATTTTTTTGCCGAAAAAAATATCGTTTGATTATCGCGTTATTTTAGCCGGCATACTTGGGTGCGTGATTGCTGTAATGAATTTTTTTCTTATGGGGGTTACAGTACAGAGCGTTCTTAATGTAGAAAATCAGGAAGAGGCCTATCAGAAAATGCGGCTTTCTTACCGAAATCGCACGATGCTGCAACTGGTTTGGATTATTTTGGCAGTGGTTCTGCCCTGTTTTCAGCCTGTTGCGGGTATCCTCCCCTTACTTTTTCCGGGAGCTTTCCTTCGCATAAAAGGGATTCTGGATTACAGGAAGGGAAAAAATCTAGAACAAGGAGGTGAAAACTAGAGTATGAATTTTGATATTTCCGGTGCAAAAATATTTCTGAAAATCCCAACAGGAATTCCCGTTCTGGGTGACTTTTTGCTTTCGGAAACCCTAGTGGTAAGCTGGATTGTCATGCTTCTAATAACCGGACTCTGCATTTTCTTAACCAGAAATTTGAAAGTGGAGAATATCGGTAAGAGACAGGCAATTGCAGAGTTGATTGTAGAAAGCGCGAATAATCTCGTTCGAACGAATACAGGAGGAACGAAGTTCGACAAGATGATTCCCTTCGTTGCCGCACTTTTCGGAACAAGTATTGTTTCCAACCTGATCAGTTTAATCGGTTTACGAAGTCCTACGGCGGATTTGTCAACGGAAGCCGCATGGGCAGTCGTCGTATTCATTATGATTACGGGAAACAAGATTAAGGCGGGAGGCTTCTTAGGCTACCTAAAGGGTTTTACCACCCCGATTTTCATCATGACACCCTTCAATATCCTTTCGGAAATTGCTACCCCCATCAGTATGGCGTGTCGTCATTTTGGAAACATCTTATCCGGTATTGTTATTAACGGCTTGATTTATGCCGCCCTTGCGCTGGCATCCTCAGCCATATTGCATCTTATACCGGGCGCGGTCGGAGCGACCCTGTCGCATATCCCTGTACTGAGTGTAGGTTTACCGGCTATCTTATCTTTTTATTTTGACTGGTTCTCCGGTGCGATGCAGGCATTCATTTTCACAATGCTCACGATTATGTACATTGCGAATGCGGCGGAAGGATAAGTTCGAAAGACAGAATGTATAGAAGAATTGTAGGATACACATAAGCCATAAAGCGCGGCAGGAAAGCGCAAAACATGGCATGAGAAATATTTTCTAGGAGGAAAAAAATGAGTGATTTTCAGTTTTTAGCAAAAGGTATTGCGTTAGCAGGTTGCGGAATCGGTGCAGGAGCGGCTTTGATTGCCGGTATTGGACCTGGTATTGGAGAAGGTAACGCCGTTGCAAAGGCACTGGAAGCTATCGGAAGACAGCCGGAATGCAAGAGTGATGTTACTTCCACCATGCTCCTTGGTTGTGCAATCGCAGAGACGACAGGTATCTACGGTTTCGTTACCGGTCTTCTTTTAATCTTCGTTGCACCCGGAATGTTCATGAATTTCCTGAAGTAAGGAAAGGTTTCCGGAAGAACGAAGAAAGGAGAAAAGTATGGAATCGCAACAGTTGGTTACCATCATACCATGGACCTTCATTGCCCAGATTTTGAACCTTTTTATTCAGGCTTATCTCATCAAGCGTTTCCTCTTTAAACCCATTAATGAGGTTTTGCAGAAGAGACAGAAGATGGCGGATCAGAATATTGCCGAAGCCAAGAAAGCGAAGGAAGATGCAGAGGCTGTAAAGGCGGAATATGAAAGCAGTATGTCCGATGCAAGAGGAGAGGCAAGCCGTATTATTGAGGATGCAAAGAAAGATGCGGGAATTCGTGCCGAAGAGATGATTAAGCAGGCTGAAGAAGAGGCCGGTGCAATTCGTGCGAAAGCGGAATCGGATATCCGTCTGGAGAGAAAGAAAGCGCTGAATGAAGTGAAGGACGAGATTGGAAGTCTTGCAATGGATATTGCCGGGAAGGTCGTGGAGAAGGAGATTCACGAGAGTGAGCATAAGGCTTTGATTGATGAATTCTTACAAAATGTAGAGGAGGCATCATGAATGGAGCAGCTGCACTATACGGTAAGAGCCTATACGACTTAGCAAAGGAAGAGCGGAATACGAAAGAGATTCTGGAGGAAATGGAAGTGCTGAGAAGCATATTTCAGGACAATCCGGATTATATCCGGCTCTTGCTGGAACCCTCTATCCCGAAGAAAGAGAGATTGTCTCTTCTTGATCAGGCGTTTTCAGGAGAGCTTTCCCTTTACCTCTTGAACTTCTTAAAGTTGCTTTTAGAGAAGGGGATGCTGAGACAGTATACGGAGTGTTACAAAGCCTACAGAAAGCGTTATCAGGAAGACGAAGGAATTTCCGATGCCGTGGTTGTCAGTGCCGTAGCGCTTACGGAAGAGCAGAAGAAGACTTTGTTGGAGAAGCTCGAGAAGCTTTGTCAGAAGAAGATTCTTTTGTCGGAGAAGATTGATCCGGAAGTTTTGGGTGGACTCAAGGTAGAAGTTGATGGAAAAACCCTTGACGGTACGGTTTCCGGCAGATTGAAAGAGATACGGAAGAATGTTAGTGAAGTAGTCTTGTAAAAAGGATGGGCAAAGAATGGAATTAAAACCAGAAAAAATTTCCGAGGTCATTCGAAGCCAGATTAAATATTACCAAAATGCTATCGTGCAGAACGAGACCGGTACTGTTTTAACAGTCGGTGACGGTATTGCCAGAGTGTCCGGACTGAGCAATTGTATGTCCGGTGAGCTCTTGGAGTTTAGTGACGGTACCTTTGGTATGGCGCAGAACTTGGAAGAAACCAGCGTTTCCGCTGTCCTTTTCGGTTCCGATGTGGGAATCAAGGAGGGACAGAGTGTAAAGCGTACAGGAAGAGTTGTTTCTGTACCGGTTGGCGAGTCTCTGATTGGCAGAGTAGTCAATGCCATCGGACAGCCTATTGATGGAGCAGGTCCCATTGAAAGTACGGAGTTTCGTGCTGTAGAAAGTCCTGCACCCGGCATTATCAAAAGACAGCCGGTTAAAGAGCCTTTACAGACAGGAATCAAAGCCATTGACTCGATGATTCCTATCGGAAGAGGACAAAGAGAGTTGATTATCGGCGACAGACAGACCGGTAAGACAACCATTGCAATCGATACCATCATTAACCAGAAGGGGAAGGATGTTATCTGTATCTATGTTGCCATCGGACAGAAGAGGTCTACGGTTACCGCTCTTGTAAATGAGTTGCAGGAAGCCGGTGCGATGGATTACTCCATTGTGGTAGCGGCAACCGCTTCCGAGCCGAGCCCCTTGCAATACATCGCGCCTTATGCAGGATGCGCAATGGGTGAGTATTTCATGCATCAGGGAAAGCACGTCCTGATTATTTATGATGATTTAAGTAAGCATGCCGTAGCATATCGTGCAATTTCCCTTCTGATTCGTAGACCGCCAGGAAGAGAAGCTTATCCCGGTGACGTTTTCTATCTGCATTCCAGACTCTTAGAGAGAGCGGCAAAGCTTTCCGACGAGTTGGGAGGCGGTTCTCTTACCGCACTTCCGATTATTGAAACGCAGGCAGGGGACGTATCGGCGTATATTCCGACCAACGTTATCTCTATTACAGACGGACAGATTTTCCTCGAGACCGAGCTATTCCATAGTGGAATCATGCCGGCAGTTAACCCCGGTATCTCCGTATCCCGTGTAGGTGGTAATGCGCAGATTAAGGCCATGAAGAAGGTAGCCGGTACCTTGAAGCTCGTTTACTCGCAGTTTAGAGAGTTGCAGTCTTTCGCACAGTTCGGATCCGACCTTGACCAGGATACGAAGCAGAGACTGGCACAGGGAGAACGTATCGTAGAAGTGCTGAAACAGGGAAAAGGCGAGCCGGTTCCGGTGGAGAAGCAGGTAGCTATTCTCTATGCGGTTGTCCATGGTATTCTGACGAAGGTGGAAGTGAAAGAGATCAAGAAGTACGAAGAAGAGCTGTATCATTTCCTGGATAGCGATGCGGAAGCGGTCAATGTCATGCAGGCGATTGTCAGCACGGGCAAGCTGGACGAAGAGAACGAGAAGAAGTTAAACGATTCTTTAACCCGTTTCACAGAGGAATTTTTAAAAAGGCTGTAAAGGCAGAGAAAAAAGGAGAAAAACATGGCTGCAAATATGAAGTCCGTGAAACTCCGTATTAAAAGCATTCAGAACACAATGCAGATTACCAAAGCGATGGAGCTGGTTGCCTCCTCAAAGTTGCGTAGAGCAAAGGAAAAGGCGGAACATACGAAGCCGTATTTCCGGACTCTCAGGAAGACTTTGTCGGAAATTGCAAACGGCAACACCGACTTCTCTTCCCCTTATACGAAAGAAAATGCATCCGATAAGTGGTGTTATGTCTTAATAGCGGGAGACCGCGGTATGGCGGGAGGATACAATGCGAACCTTTTCCGCGCGCTGGAAGAAGAAGTGAAGGGAAAAGACTTTGTTCTCTTTCCTTTAGGGAAGAAGGCGCTGGAGTATGGGAAGCAGAAACACTATAGCATTGTGAATGATCACTACAGTTCGGTAGGAGAGTTTGCTGTATCCGATGCCTATGCCGTAGGAAAAGAACTCTGTAAAGCTTACCGGGAAGGCAGTTATGGACATGTTGTATTTGTTTATACAGACTTTATTTCCATGATGAGCCAGAAGGTAGGAAGTCTCTCTCTTCTGCCTCTTTCCGACTTGAAGGAGGAGACGGCGGAAGAAGCGAAGGCGATTCGAAACTTGATTCTTTATGAACCGAGCGGAGAGGATGTTTTTAATGCGATAGTGCCGGAATATCTTGCCGGGCTTGTTTATAGCGGAATTTGCACTTCTGTTGCCAGTGAACTTGCGGCAAGAAGAACTGCAATGGAAGCGGCAACAGACAATGCCGGAGAGATGATTGATAAATTGAGCTTGTTCTATAACAGAGCACGTCAGGCAAGTATCACCCAGGAAATTACGGAGATTGTTGCCGGTGCGGAAGAATTATAGGACAGTTAGAGGAGAAATACATGACAGAGAAACATGTAGGAAAGGTCGTACAGGTCATGGGAGCCGTTCTGGACATTCGTTTCCAGGAAGGTGAGTTGCCTGCCCTCTTAAATGCGATTTCCATCCAGTTGGATGGCAAAGAGCTGATTTGTGAGGTGGCACAGCAGCTTGGAGACGACACGGTTCGCTGTGTTGCCATGAGCTCCACGGATGGTCTGGTACGAGGAACAGAAGCAGTAGACACGGGAAGTCCTATCACTGTTCCGGTAGGAGATGCGTGTCTTGGTAGAATCTTTAATATTTTGGGTGAACCGGTTGATGAGAAACCGGCTCCGGAAGCAAGTGAGCGTTGGGCGATTCATCGTCCGGCACCTTCCTTTGAAGAGCAGACGCCGGCTACGGAGATTCTCGAAACCGGAATCAAGGTCGTAGACCTCATTTGCCCTTATGCAAAGGGTGGTAAAATCGGTCTCTTCGGCGGTGCCGGAGTAGGAAAAACCGTTTTAATCATGGAGTTGATTCATAATGTCGCAACGGCACATGGCGGTATTTCCGTATTTACCGGAGTAGGAGAGCGTACCCGTGAGGGAAATGACCTTTACGGCGAAATGAAGGAAAGCGGCGTTTTGGATAAGACGGCATTGGTTTACGGACAGATGAATGAGCCGCCAGGAGCCAGAATGAGAGTCGGTCTTTCCGGACTCACCATGGCGGAGTATTTCCGTGATGAGAAACACCAGGACGTGTTGCTTTTCATTGACAATATCTTCCGTTTTACGCAGGCAGGTTCAGAGGTATCCGCACTTCTCGGAAGAATGCCTTCCGCCGTAGGATACCAGCCGACTCTGGCAACCGACATGGGTGCTTTACAGGAGCGTATCACTTCTACAAAGCAGGGTTCCATTACCTCCGTTCAGGCAGTTTATGTGCCTGCGGATGACTTAACCGACCCTGCTCCCGCAACAACTTTTACGCACCTCGATGCGACGACTGTACTTTCCAGAGATATCGCAAGTAAGGGTATTTACCCCGCAGTGGATCCTCTGGATTCCACCAGCCGTATTCTGACTCCGGAAGTTGTCGGAGAAGAGCACTACCAGGTAGCAAGAGGCGTACAGCAGGTTTTACAGCGTTATAAGGAATTACAGGATATCATCGCCATCATGGGTATGGATGAACTTTCCGAAGAGGATAAGATCACCGTTTACCGTGCGAGAAAAATCCAGAACTTCCTCTCTCAGAGCTTCTCTGTTGCAGAGCAGTTTACAGGACTCGAAGGAAAGTATGTTCCTTTGAAAGAAACCATCCGCGGCTTCAAGATGATTCTGAACGGAGAGTGTGATTCGCTTCCCGAGTCTGCATTCCTTCTTGTGGGAACGATTGATGAAGTCTTTGAAAAAGCAAAGAAACAGTAAGGAGGGACGCTTATGGCAAACTTCCCGTTAGAGATTGTTTCGATGGACGGAGAAAAGTTCAAAGGAGAAGCAGAGCGGCTCAGCCTTCGCGGAATTACCGGAGACCTTGCAATTATGGCGCATCATACCAACTATTGCACGGCGGTAGGAATGGGTACGGCAAAGGTCATCCTTCCGGACGGTACTGAGCGAAAGGGCGCCTGCATCGGCGGTATGCTTTCCATGATGGATAACCATTGCAGACTGCTTCCGACCACCTTCGAGTGGAGCGAGGAAATCGATGTGGAGCGTGCAGAGCGCGCAAAGGAGAAGGCGGAGAAGAGAATCGCTGAAAAACAGTCCGAAGAAGATCGGGCGCGTGCACAAGCGAAACTTTTTAGAGCTTTGATACGTTTACAAACAGCAGAGAAATAAAAAAAAGAACTGTGGAGGAGATTATTCTTCCACAGTTCTTTTTTTAAATCTCGCTAATCAAGCAATATCCTTTTTCTTGACCTTCATTGATGATATATATTTTTTCAGTTCCAAATGTGCTTTGATAACGAAATCGTGGCTTCTCATTGCATAAGTTTTCCAGTTTGTTTCTTAAAGGATCATTTTTTGGGAGTATGTCGATTAAGTTCAAAACTCTATCCTTTACATCTTCGTCTGACTGTATTTTGAAAACGCTATCTTGGCTTTCTAAGATAGAGAAGAATTGCTTTTGCACAGCCTCCGGAGGAAGTGTAAAGGAATAAATATCCAGACGGTCGTTTCCAAAGCCTCTTTCACTGCGATATTCAATAGTTTTGTTGCTTATCTTTCCTTTAAGCTCTTTTAAATCATCCTCTATTTGCAGAAAACGGCCGGCAGGCTTTAGTGCAATTAGAAAAAGACAGACTGCTAATAGAAAATAGAAGAGAAATCTTAGTTTCAGTAATTTTTTGTTAGTCATTGATTTGAATCCTTACTATATGAAATATAATCATCTTTTATATGAAAAATAGTATAAGGAGTATAGATTAAATAAAATGGAATAATATATTAATTATAATCGTAACACACCATAACTAATTGAAAAGTCCTGTATAGCATGTAAGTAAATATTTATATAAGCATCTTAGTTAAAAGGATAGTTGAACAGCTTACAAGGAT
>JABZIV010000056.1 GCA_015258095.1 Lachnospiraceae bacterium | reverse complement strand
GGCTTATGATTTGCCGGATGGTTTTGTGGAATATGGCATGGGATTTAACGGGGAGATGGGAAAAGAAAGGACGGAACTTCCCCATGCAGAGGAGATGATAGAAAAGTTGGCGGAACCTCTCCTTCGCGACTTACAGATAGAAGAAGGGAGTGAAATTGCAGTTTTTGTGAATCCCTTTCAGGCAACTACCGTTTTAGAGGAGTGTGTCTTACTACATAGCTTGCAGGAGTTTTTGCAGAGTAAAAAGATAAAGGTGTTTGATACTTTTGTTCAGTCTCTTTTTCCGACACAGGGAGCCGGAGGATTATCTATTACCTTCTTAAAAATACAGGAGCAATATAGAGATTTCTATCGGCAAGAGGCGTATTCTCCACTGTTCTATAAAAGAAAGATTTGAAAATTCGTATTACTTTAACGGATGTAGGGTAGATAAACTATGAACGAATTGAATAAAGAACAACTAAAAGAAATGATGGAGTCCGTAGCAAAGAGAGTAGTGGAAGCGGAGCCTTATCTTACGGAAATAGATTTAAAGATTGGGGATGGTGACCACGGTACGGGCATGAAGCGAGGGTTTCTTGCCGTGGAACGAATGTTGGAGACCTTCTATCCACGATCTTGTGAAGAGGTATTCCAAGCCGTAGGAACTTGTTTGTTAGATACTATGGGCGGTGCATCCGGTGTACTTTTTGGAACGGTGTTTATCTCGGGCATTGTGAAACGAGAGGAAAGAGATACCTTCTCTTTGAAGGACTTTGCAGAAGTATTCTTCACTTCCCTTGCTTCTCTAAAGAAAAGAGGAAAAGCGAAAGTGGGAGACAAGACCATGGTGGATGCGCTGGAGCCTGCTGTGCTTGCTTTGAAAGAAGGAAGTGAAGAGGGACTGAATTTGACGGAAGGCTTACAGAAGGCGGCTGAAGCAGCGAAGAAAGGCATGGAATATACCAAGACTATTAAGGCGCGTTTTGGAAGGGCAAAGTATTTTGGGGAAAAGGCAATTGGCTTGCAGGATGCCGGTGCAACTTCCGTGTATATTATCTTTCAGGCTATGGCAGATTTTGTAAAGGGGGAAGAGCAGTGATTCTGACAGTAACGTTAAACCCTTGCGTTGATCGCACCATTGAAATTGAAAAATTTCTATATGGAGGAACAAACAAAGTTTTGAGAACGCAAGAGGATATTTCCGGAAAAGGAATCAATGTTAGTCTTGCACTACAGAATCTGGGAATTCAGAATAAGGCGGCAGGTTTTTCTTATCAGGAGGATGAAGAAAAAATAGAACGATTTTTCAAGGAAATTCATTGCCCGCATACTTTATATTCGGTTCCGGGAGCGTTGCGTGTCAATGTGAAGATTTTTGACACGGAAAAAAGAGTAATGAGTGAATTTAACGATAAAGGGAAAGAAGTTACTGAGCAAGATGTAGCTGGATTTCTTGCTCTATTGGAAAAAGAGTGGGATGAAACGGATATTCTTGTCGTGGATGGGTCCGTTCCTCCCGGAGTGCCGCGAAGTATTTATCGGGATTTAATCCAAAAGGCCAATGAAAAAGGAGTGAAAACGGTTTTAGATGCCAGTGGGGATTTACTTTCTTTGGCGCTTCCGGCAAAGCCGTTTTTTGTGAAGCCGAACAGAGGAGAGTTGGAAATCCTATATGGAAAAGCTTTCCGAGATAAGGAGGAAATGCTTTCTTTTGGAAAGACCTTGATTCAGGGAGGAATTCACTACCTTTGCATTTCACTGGGAGAGGACGGCGCTGTGTTCCTGACGGAAAGCAAGGTGTATCAGGCGAAACCGGTGAAGGTTTTAGTGCAAGGTGTACAGGGCGCGGGAGATTCCATGGTTGCGGGTGCTTGTCTTGCTATGACAGAAGGGCTTCCGGAGGAAGAGATATTTCGTTACGCTGTAGCTTGTGCAACGGGGTCTCTCTTACACCCCGGAACGGAACTATGTGAAAGGCGGGATTTGGAAGCGATGCTTCCGAAAGTGGAGATTCTGGAGCTAAAATAAGATTGCAATATAAAAGAGAGAAAGGGGAACGAAATGAGTTTAGTCAGTTCAAAAGAAATTTTGTTAAAGGCACAAAAAGAGGGATATGCAGTGGGCGCTTTTAACGCAGAGAATATGGAGATGGTGCAGGCTATTGTATCGGCAGCGGAAGAACTGTCTTCTCCGGTAATTATTCAAACAACTCCGGGAAGTCTACAGTATGCGGATACAGACCTGTTTTTCGGAATGGTAAATGCGGTAGCAGGGAAAGCAAAGGTCCCTGTGGCTTTACACCTGGATCACGGGAACAGTGCGGAACTTTGTGCGAAGGCGCTTCGTTCCGGATATACCTCTATCATGATTGACGGTTCGAAACTTCCTTTTGCAGAAAATGTGGCGCTTACAAAGAAGGTTGTGGAGTTTACGCATGCTATGGGCATTCCGGTTGAAGGAGAGCTTGGAACCGTTGGAGGTAAAGAAGATACACATGAGGTAAAGGATAGTGAGAAGGCTTACACCGATCCGGAAGAAGCAAAAGAGTTTGCAGAGCAGACTGGGGTGGATTTTCTGGCAGTTGGGATTGGAAACGCTCACGGCTTTTATAAAGGAGTTCCTAAGCTTCGTTTTGATATCTTAGAGAAAACGAAAGGGTTGGTTAGTATTCCTATCGTACTGCACGGGGCGTCCGGAATACCGGATGAGGATGTGAAGAAATCTACCGGCCTTGGAATTTGTAAGGTGAATTTTGCAACCGAGCTAAGAGATGCATTTACAAAAGGGGTGAAAGCCTTTATAGCGGAGAATCCGGAGGCTTTCGATCCCAAGAAATATAATGGTGCGGGTAGAGAAAAAGTAAAAGAGCTGGTTATGCATAAGATGCAGGTTCTGAATAGTGTAAATAAGGCGTAGTATTTCCTATATGTATCAAAACGGAAAGGCAAATATGCCGCGTCCGTTCTGAATATTACTAATCTATTTTAAGAGGAGGAAGAATTGATGAAAAAAGGTATTTCATTTGCACTCGCAGCATTAATGGCAGTGTCCCTTATGGCTTGCGGTGGCGGTGCTGCAAAGAGCACAACAGCAGCAGGAACAGAGAAGCAAACAGAGAAAGCCAGCGAGAAAGCCGGGGAGACAGAAGCGGCAAAAGAGCAGAGCAAGGGAGAGGCAAAGACCATCGGTGTGAGCCTTCTGAACAGTACGCATGTGTTCTATAACAGTATTGAATCTGCTATGGAAGAGCAGGCGAAAGAATATGGCTGGACCTTGGATGTACAGGATGCAGCAGGAGATGCAAACAAGCAGCTTGGTCAGGTACAGGACTTCATCACCAAGAAGGTAGACGCTATCGTGATTGCTCCGACAAACTCCGCCGGATCCAAGTCTATGATTGATTTGGCTGATAAGGCAGGCATTCCGGTATTTACCATGGATATCGCTTCTGACGGAAAGCCGGTTACTCACGTTGCTACAGATAACAAGAAGGGTGGACAGCTTGCTGCCGAGTACGTAGTGAACAATATCCTTACTGATAAGAAAGGAACTGCGGCAGTCATCACTTACTCTGAAATCGAGAGCTGCGTAGATAGAGAAAAAGGATTTACGGATTATCTGAAAGAAAATGCTCCGGACATCAAGATTGTAGATGTACAGAACTATTCCGGAGACCAGCAGAAGGCTGCGGATGTTATGCAGAATATGCTTTTAAAGAATGACAATATTGATGTTGTTTTCTGCGTAGGTGATCCTGCGGCAACAGGAGCACTTTCCTCCATTACCGCTGCCGGTGCAAAGACAAAGATTATCGGCTATGATGGCAATCCGGAAGGCGTTGCTGAAATCAAGAAGGGCGGAAACTGGGTTGCAGATGTAGCACAGGATCCTGCCGGAATCGGCAAATCCACACTGGAAGCAATCAAGAAGCATCTGGAAGGGGAGAAAGTAGATTCCGAGATTCTGATTGCACCGTATATCATTGATGCGAAGAATGCAAAGTAATAAAAGACAGTTTACGAGGAGGCGTCCTTCCTGAAGGGCGCCTTTTTCAAAGAGTATGGAGTAAACGATGATGGATGAGAAAAGAGAGGCTTTAGTAGAGCTGAAACATATTCATAAAGAGTTTCCCGGTGTGAAAGTTCTGGAGGATATTTCCATTGCCTTTTATCCGGGAGAAGTGCATGTGCTTTTGGGGGAAAATGGTGCAGGGAAGTCTACAATCATTAAGATTATTTCGGGCATTTATCAGCCTGATAAAGGCGAAGTGCTGATTGAAGGCGCACCCGGAGCGAAAAATATTCGTGAAGCCCAGCATCGCGGTATCAGCGTCATTCACCAGGAATTAAGTGTCATCCCTGATTTGAAAGTTTACGAAAATGTCTTCCTGGGAAGGGAAGAGAAAAAATCCGGTTTTTTGGATAAAGGGAAGATGATTGCAGAATGCAAGAAGATTCTGGATGGAATGGACGTAGCGATTGACCCGACAACACCGGTCTATAAATTGAGCAACGGGGAGAAACAGATGGTCGAAATTGCCAGAGCTGTTTCGCAGAATAGCAAGATGGTCATCATGGATGAGCCCACGAGTTCCCTGTCAGATCATGAAGTGCAGTCTCTTTTCCGCGTCATCCGTCAGTTGAAGAAAGACAATGTGGCGGTAATCTATATTTCCCATCGTTTAAAAGAAATTCTGGAGATGGGGGATACTCTTACGGTTTTGAGAGATGGTACAAAGATTGCAACGGTACCGGTTTCAACCGTAACAGAGCAGAAAATGGTTGAAATGATGGTGGGTAGAGAGATTTCCCAGTTCTATTATAAAGCGGAAGTGCCCGGGAAAAGGGAAGTTGTTTTGGAAGTAAAAGAGGTATCTTCTTCCCATCACTTTAAAAATGTCTCGTTTCAATTGCATAAAGGAGAAGTTCTCGGTGTTGCCGGTTTAATCGGTGCAGGAAGAACGGAACTCATGCGTGCTATTTTCGGTGCAGATTCTTATGAGCATGGTGATGTGCTTTTATATGGAGAAAGTATTAAAGGGAAAAGTCCTAAGGAGATTATCCGAAGAGGAATAGGGCTCATTCCGGAGGACAGAAGAGGACAGGGGCTATTACTGGAGAAAACAGTTCGTGAGAATACCAGCTTAGCTTCCTTAAAGGAGAATAGTCATAACGGTTTTATTGACTTTTCGTGGGAAAAGCGGGAAGCCGTATCTTATATAGAAAAGTTGAGAATCAAAACGCCTTCAGATCTGGCGATAATTAAAAATCTTTCCGGTGGAAATCAGCAAAAGGTGGTTATTGCAAAGTGGCTTTTGGCAAAGTCTAAGATTTTGATTATGGATGAACCGACAAGAGGAATTGATGTCAATGCGAAAGCGGAAATATACGAGCTTATGAAGAATTTCGTGGAAGGCGGAGGAAGTATCATCCTGGTTTCTTCGGAATTACCGGAAGTGCTCGGTTGCTCGAATCGTATCATGGTGATGCGTGAAGGGTATGTTACAGGATTTTTAGACAGTGCAGAGGCAACAGAAGAAAATGTCATGCTCTTTGCCAGCAAGGGAAATGAGGAGGTAGCTTATGAATAAGAAGAAAAATGGTATTGCAGGAGTTTTAAAAGGGGAAAATACCATGCTCCTCTTTGCTGTTGCACTTTTTGCGGTTTGTTTGATTTTAGTCCCCCGTTTTGCGACTGGCGGCAATATTAAAAACATTCTAATTCAGATTTCCATCAATGCTTTAATTGCTTGTGGAATGACTTTTACCATTCTGTCGGATGGTATTGATCTCTCAGTGGGCTCTGTTGCCGCAATTGCCGGTGTAGCGGGAGCTTCTCTTGTAAAAACCATGCCGAATGCATCAGTGCCGATGTCCATTATGATTATTATTTTAACTTCCCTTGTGATTGGTACAATTTGCGGGGCAATCAATGGATTTTGCATTGCGAAGTTAAATGTTCCGCCGTTCATTGCAACAATGGCAATGATGAACGTGGCAAGAGGTCTGGCTTATGTCTTTACTGACGCAAAGCCGGTATTTGGACTTCCGGAAAGCTTTGGGTTCATCGGATTAAAGGAAATTGGAATCATTCCGGTTTGCGTCATCTTGATGGTTCTGATTATTGTATTGAGCTATGTCATTTTGACAAAAACTTGCTATGGCAGATATGTCTATGCTGTTGGAAGTAATAAAGAAGTTGCAAAGTTAACAGGAATCAACGTGGATCAGGTTCGCTTTTCCGTATATGTCATTTCCGGTATTTTATCTGCACTTGCCGGTCTGGTCCTGGCTTCCAAGCTACAGAACGGACAGGCTACTGCTGCGGTCGGTTATGAATTAAATGCGATTGCTGCCGTTGCCATGGGTGGAACGAGTATGTCCGGAGGGCGTGGCGGAATTCCACAGACCGTGATTGGGCTTATTGTTATCGGTATCATCAATAATGCATTGAGTTTGCTTGGGGTTTCCGCTTACTGGCAGACCGTAGCAATGGGAGTAATTATTCTGATTGCAGTAGTGATTGACCAGGTAAGAAAGTAAGGTTTTATACGATTGTTCTATTACGAATACGAATTAGTCTGCGGTGATATCTGAAAATTCAATATATTTTGCACATATAAAACGCTTAAAAATATGATAAAATAAGCGAGTTTCAAGATAATATTTGAATTTCCGGAGGTCAACAAACATGAAATCGACTAAACTAACCCCCATCTTATCCATGCTCTTGTTACTTGTGCTTCTTGTATCAAGTACGGCAGCTTGTGCGAAGCAGGCGAAGAACACGGAGACGGCTGCAAAGAAGGAGAGTCAGAAGGAAACAGAGAAGGTAGCGGAAACCGCGAAAGAAACGGAGGCTGCGACGGAAGCGGAGGCTTCTTCCGGTAAGGCGAAGAAAGCGTGCCTGATTACGACTTCCCCTCTTGGAAATGAATTCACAAACCTGATCTGGTCGGGATTTGAAGAATTAAAAAAAGAGGGTTGGGAGGTCAAGTGTATTGAGGTATCGGAGGCAGCAGAGTATCCGGATCAGATTCGTGCCATGGCGAAAGAAGGCTATACGGCAATGTTCACGATGTTTGATGAACTGAGCGAAGTAGCACTGAGTCTTGCGGATGAATTAAAGGAGAATTATCCGGATCTTCATGTTTTTATGTTGGATACGTATATGGAGCATGATAAAAGCAACTTTACCAGTGTGTCCGTGGATCCTTTCGAGTCGTCTTTTGTGGCAGGGTACATTGCGGCAAATATGACAAAGAAGAAAGAAGTTGGGTGGATTGGACATAAAGATATCTTGAAGATTCAGCGTTTTCGTGACGGATATACTGCCGGTGTAAACTACGCAAACAATGGAGTAAAGGTAATTTCCGCTTTTACAGGCGATCCTTTTGATCCGATTAAAGGGCAGGAGACTGCGAAAGCGATGATTCAGAACAATGACATAGACATCATATACCAGACAGATTATCTGGGAGGACCGGGGGTCATTTCTGCTTGTGCGGAAGCGGGAATTAAATGCATCGGTGTAGATGACTGGCAGGGGTATATCGATCCGTGTGTATTCTGGTCCGCAGTGAAGCCGATGAATGTGGCGGTTGTGTCCCTGGCCCATGATACCTTGAAGAATCGTCAGTTTCCAACCGCGCTTGATTTTAATTTAAGTTCCGGTGGTGCAGTTTATGACAAGAGAGATGAGAAGAATATTCCGCCTGAATTACTGGAGAAGGTAAAGAATTTGATTAGTGAAATCAAAGAAGGAAAGATTGACGTATTTAAGGGGTATGACAATTATCGCTTAAAGTATTAATAGATAAAAGTTAGTAAAGGGCCGTGAAAAAGCATGCGCATCGTATTCTTTTTTGCGGCTCTTTTCTAAGTTCAGCAGAGGTTTTACATGGAAAAGACTTCCTATTTACTCGAATTAAAGGGGATAAGCAAGTATTTTCCCGGAGTAATCGCAAACGACCATATTGACTTACGGATAAAAGGCGGACGTGTCCATGCGATTATCGGAGAAAACGGTGCAGGCAAGAGTACATTGATGAACATAATTGCCGGTAGTTATTTTCCGGATACGGGAGAGATTTTCCTAAACGGAGAGAAGATTGAGCTCCATAGTCCCGGGGATGCTGTAAAGCATGGCATTGGTATGGTGTTTCAGGAATTTATGCTCTTTCCGGGGTTAAGTATTCTGGAAAATATCATTATGGGGGCGGAGCCGCAAAAAGGATGTTTTATTGATCAAAAGAAAGCAAGAGAAAGCATTCTTTCTATCTGTGAGGCTTATCAGTTTCAGCTACCGCTGGACGATAAGGTAGAAACGGTTCCGGTAGCAGTGCTTCAACAAGTAGAGATTGTGAAGCTGCTTTATAAAAATGCAAATATCATTATCCTGGATGAGCCGACCAGTGTACTGACTCCACAAAGTGTTGCAGGACTTTTTGCTGCAATACGGAGATTAATTGCTCGTGGAAAAACAGTGCTGTTGATTACGCATAAACTACAGGAAGTTATGGAAATTGCGGAGGATATCACTGTCTTAAAAAGTGGAAAAGTATCGGGTAATATTCAAAAATCGGAGGCAAGTGAAGAACTGCTTTCCAAAATGATGTTCGGTTCCGAGATTTCGCTGCAAGTTAAAAAAGGAAGCAGCGCGAAGAGAAGAGAAGTTCTAACTGTGAAAAATTTAAACCTGTTTTCAAAGTTTCATGTACCCGTTGTGAAAGGAGTACAGTTCTCTGTTCGGGAGGGAGAAATTGTCGGTATTGCAGGAATAGCCGGTTCAGGACAGAAAGAATTGGCGGATGCTTTGATGGGGCTATACCCTCTGAAGCAAAGTGGAGAAATATATTTGGAAAAGGAAGAGATTACACATGCTTCAGTAGGAAAGAGGAGGGAAATTGGCATAGCTTATGTAGCGGAGAACCGAAAAACGGTGGGAACCTGTGGGAAGTCATCCATTTGGGAAAATGTTTTCATGGGCTTTCCCAAACAAAAGGAAAATCGGGGACGTCTTTTCCTTCATAAAAAAAGAGTAGAGAAACAGTGCCATGATATTGTTGAAGACTTTTCCGTGAAAACAGCGGATATCCATGCAGCTGTTTCTACCTTATCAGGAGGAAATATACAGAAATTACTTGTAGGGCGGGAGTTTACAC
>JABZIV010000055.1 GCA_015258095.1 Lachnospiraceae bacterium | reverse complement strand
TAGGAGATTTACCGACTTGCGAAGTAAACAAAGAACTGAATCTCTGTTTACTTAATCCGGCCATATCCGAAAGCCGCTTCGGGGAATAATTTTCATTTGGATGCAATACAATATAGTCCACTACAGCCTGAATTCGATAATCCGGTGCAATATTATTCTTTTGCATCTTATCTCTGATTTTGGATAACTTTTCTTCTTCCGATAAAGGAGTGAATTTGGAAGACAGTTTTTCTTCCATTCCTTCCTCGAAAGGGAGAACAGCATTATCGGCAGTTTCAACAGGATTATTCTTAGCAATAAGCGAGGCAATTAAGAGTTCCAAATAGCCTCTGACAAAAAACATTTTCGCCGGACTGTCTTTTTTTACCCAATTATACATTTCATCAAAATAAAGACTCTCCCCTTTTCCTTCCATAATTTGAGGCAGATGATAATATTCTTCGAGTAAATCTCCTCCTTCAAAGAAAACGGAAGTCGTGAAGCGAATGCTTGTAAAAGAAAAATGACTACTTGTAGAATAGCAAGCGAGCGGAACACCTTTCGGAATATAAACAATTTGATCTTTTTTCACGGCAAATTCATGATTGTTTATATGAAAAGTGGCTGTTCCGGATTCGATATACCTAAGCATACAATAAGGGGTATTCGTCTCCGGAAAAATCCAATTTCTGCCAAAAGAGTAGCGATCAATATATAAAAAATGAAAATGTATATTATCGATGGCACTATACATCTAAAGCCCTTCTTTCTATTTGAATAGAAGGAAAACTCTTCACAAAACATCGTCCCGTTACAAAGAACTCTTCCGTCCTCTCATAAAAAAGGCAAGTATGGGGAAGAGAACATACCCGAACAGCATAGCAAAAATGGCATAGTAGTTCGGCTCCGCTGTATCCTTTACCGTAACACTGAACTGACCTGTCCAGTTGAACTGTGTGAGAAGGAAAATCGTAAGCAGGAGGGCCAGAACGGACAAAGGAACATCGAGTAGGAAGTTTCTGATCGGATTCTGAATCAACTCTCCCTTCTGCTTTCCGTAATAAAAGCAGATTACCGCAAGCGGTACTAAAAGAAATTGCACAAAACGCGCAATGGAACTGATGATCATGATGCCTTTCATATCATAATGAAACGCCATCGGAATCATAATGGCAAATACAATGCTGAAAAGAAATGCGGCAAAAGGAAATCCCCCCTTTGTCCTTTTGGCAAATACGGCCTGCACCTGACCGTCTCTTGCCATCGCCTCCAGGAGTCTCGGCGTATGGAACGAAGCCGCGATATTAATACCGAACATCGAAACAAACGCACCGAGCACAATTACCTGCTGTAAAAGCGGGTTCTTAAAAACATCCGCAAGCACAACAACCTTTTCCGATTCCAGAAGCGCAAGCGGATTCAAGCGCATGGATACAAAGACGATTCCCAGATAAACCGCAGCAATCAGAAAAATGGAGAGAGGAAGTGCTCTGGGAAGATTTTTCTCCGGCTTCTCCATATCGGAGGACCCGCTCGCTACCCCCTCAAATCCGGTAAAAGCATAAAACGCGGCAATAACGGCGGTAACAAAAGACTTGCTTGTTATATTAGGCACGGCACCGCCTTCCTTTCCCGGGAGAAGCATTGACAGATCCGCCGCGCCATTTTGTCCGGAAAGAAGGAAAAGTCCCGCTACAATCGTAAGTGCGAGCGCGAGTATTTTCCCCAATGTAGAAAGGTTCGATACCCATTCCAGAACTTTTAAGCCGAAAACATTGATGATAAAAAGTAAGAACATCAGGAGAAGAAAACCGACGGTAACCAGACTAAAGCGGGATGTATCGAGTCCCATAATCTGCAAAACCGTTTTCACCACACCGGTAGCCATTACGCCCCACGCAATGCTCGCAGACACAAATCGTGTAATGCCGACATAAAGTCCCGCATTTTCCCCAAAAGCGGCTTCCACATACGCATAAGCCGCTCCGCTCTTCACCACATAACGGGAAGCGGACGCAAAGCTCAAGGCAAGCACAACCGCAAAGCCTGCCGCACACAAATACGCAAGCGGCGCATAAGTGCCCACCTGCTTCACCACCGATCCGGGGGACAGGAAAATGCCGGTACCGATAATCGAATTAATGGTAAGTAGTACAATAGACCAAAATCCTAATTTTTCCGTCTTACTCATCTCTACCCCTGCTTCCTCTATTTTCTATCTCCGTATCGTATCCCATTCTGATCTCGCAGTTCTCTAAGGTTTAGACTTCGCCCTCATCCTTCTTATGCGCTTCCGCGGCAGATACCAGCGCAGAAAATATTTTCCGCATATCCTCATTCTTTTCCTGTAACATCTCCGGATGAAACTGCACGGCAACGCCAAAGGGATAGTCTTTCAATTCAATTGCTTCCACCACTTCATCGAGCGCTCTTCCCGAAACGGATACGGAAGGCGCAACGTTCTTTACTGCCTGATGGTGAAAACTGTTTACCCGAATCTCTTCTTTCTGAAAGATGGAAAAGAGTTTGCTTTCCTTCTCGAGCTTCACGGTATGGGTCGGAACCGAAGGGCCGCTCCCCTGATTATGCTTAAAACTCTCCTTTTCCCGCTCCGATAAATCCTGGTATAAGCTTCCCCCTTCCGCAACGGTCATTAATTGAAAGCCGCGACAAATCCCGAGAATCGGTAACGAATACTCCTTCGCCAGGCGATAGAGCGGAAAATCAAAAGCATCTCTCTCCGGGCAAATTCCTCCAAGCTTGGCATGGGGTTCTTCTCCGTAACGTTCCGGCGCAATGTCCTGCCCTCCGGAGAAGATGATGCCATCCAGAAGGGAGACCGTCTTCCGAAGATTCTCCTCATCCTCTTCCATCGGAATCATAAGAGGGACCCCTCCGGCACGGAGAACTGCGGACACATAGTCTTTATTGACATAAATCCTCTCATATCCGGCAAACTCTCCGCTCTCATCCACCAGTACACTTGTAGAAATTCCAATTATCGGTTTATTCATCTTGCTTTCCTCATCTCTCCTACTGCTCTCGCCGGTTCCCTTTCAACGGCTCCGGCATCTCAACTCTACTCTTTTTAAAGCTGTATTATGACACAGGACGGAAAATTTGGAAAGATGAGGATTCGGAAAGAAGGGGATGGGGGTTAAAAGTTGAAGATATCCAACTCCTTCGTCTGATACTTTTCTTTAATCTTTGCAATTTCTTCCTTAAGGCCCGTAAGTTCGGCATCCGTATAATTCCGGAATGGTCTCCTTGCAAAGCCTGCTTCTTGGCCTCTCCAACGCATCATGCTATGAAGAACGGAAGGAAAATCATACTTTAAAGCTGCAAAAATAACTTCATCCGCAATCTTTTGTAAGTGCATTCCACCCTGAATATCACTTTCCTTAAATTTTCTCACTATCTTCTGATATAAATCCGGGAATAAATTGTAGAATGAACCGATGATTCCGTCCGCCCCTGCACAGAGCCCTGAAAAAGCTATCTCGTCACAGCCCGAGTAAATCATAAAGTCTTTGCCCAGCTTTTCTTTTAAAAATCCCATTTCATCATGGGAACGAGCAGTGTACTTCAATCCCTGTACATTCGGAAGCTCTGTCAATCTCAACAGCAAATCCATATCCATAAGACCGGCAAGCTGAATATTATAGACCACCATCGGAAGAGGCGTCGACTCCGCGATATCCTTGTAATAATTGTAGATATACTCTTTTCCAAACCTCCAGTAAAATGGGGGAACAGATGATATTGCATCTGCGCCAGCTTCATACGCGTGTCTCGCAAGTTCAATGGACTTTTTCGTCCCAATATCCCCTACATGAACAATTACCGGAACACGACCATTTACTTTTTTTACAACCGTATCCACTACAAGATTCCGCTCTTCTCCCGTCATCGTAAAGCAGGAACCGGTGCTTCCGGTTAAATAGAATCCGTCTGCACCCTTTTCCAACATAAAGTCCACCATTCGCTCTGTGCACTCTACATCCACATTTTCTCTCTCATCAAAAAAGCTAAGCATAGCCGGTATAACACCTTTCATCTCATTCATTGCAAAATGGCCCATGGTTACTCTTCCCGTCCTTTCTTCTTTTTCTTTCTACTTCCTTCGATTTTATGACTCTTTTGTTTTCTCTAACTGTTCCTTGACCAGATGACAGCAGACCACATGCTCTCTGCCATTTTTTACAATCACCGTCGGTTCCGGAACTTCCGTTTTGCATCTTTCCATGCAGTGAGAACAACGTGGATGAAAGGTGCATCCGGAAGGTGGATTAACAGGACTCGGTACATCCCCTTGAAGAGGAATTCTTTTTCTTCTCTTATGAATATCCGCGATGGGAATCGCACTCAGAAGAGCCTTCGTATAGGGATGTAACGTGTTTTCAAAGAGCTCGTCGGTATCTGCCATCTCTACAATTCTACCCAAATACATCACTACAATACGATCGCTGATATACTCCACTACCGATAAATCGTGTGTAATGAACATATACGTCAGATTCCGTTCAACCTGTAGCTTCTTTAAAAGTTGTAAAACCTGTGCTTGTATGGATACATCCAGTGCAGACACCGCTTCATCACAGACAATAAATTCCGGAGAAACCGACAAAGCTCTTGCTATACCAATCCTCTGTCTCTGTCCACCCGAAAATTCATTCGGATACCGGTCCATATACTCCGGTGGAAGATTAACATCTTTGAGCAGTTCTGCAATCTTTTCTTTTCTTTTCTTTTTACTCTTCTCTCCAAAGCGAATGAGCGGTTCCTGCATGGATCCGAAGATGGTAAAAGAAGGATTCAAAGACGAATAAGGATCCTGAAAAACAATCTGCATCTTAGATCTTGCCTCATCCAGTTCCTTCTTCGGCATTCCTATCAATTCTTTTTCTCCATCCGAAAAAGCATAGCGAATACTGCCTTCTGTCGGTTTAATGAGTTGTAAGATGCTTTTCCCCAATGTGGTTTTTCCGCATCCGCTTTCCCCAACCACACCAAGGATTTCTCCTTGATAAATGTCCAAGCTAACATTATCTACTGCCTTCACATGACCAACAGTTCTTCTAAATATTCCTTTTTTCACAGGATAGTAAGTTTTTAATCCGTTTACTTTAATGAGAACTTTACGTTCTTCACTCTTTTTTTCTTCCACTCTTTCTTCTACATTTGTGCTCATCTTACTACCCCTCCTTTCCACTCAAAGCAAAAAAACATCTGCACTTGTGTCCCGGTTCAATTTCAACTTCATCCGGCATTTCCGCTTGACAAAGTTCCGTTGCATACGCACATCTGGGTGCAAACTGACATCCCTTCGGACGATGATAAGGATCCGGAGTAGAGCCTTTGATTGGCTGTAAATCCTGTTTTTTTCCTCTTCCCAGAACTGGGATGGACTGAATAAGAGCCTTCGTATAAGGGTGTGCAGAACGGGTCAGCACTGCTTCAGCGTCTCCGCTTTCTACAATATTTCCCATATACATGACTGCCACATTGTCTGCAAGCTCCGCCACAACTCCCATATCATGCGTGATAAGAAGAATAGCGGCATCCTTTTCATTTTTAAGCTGTAACATTAATTCAAAAATCTGTGCCTGAATTGTCACATCCAGCGCGGTCGTCGGCTCATCCGCAATCAGAACCTTAGGCTGGCAGCTCATTGCCATGGCAATCATCGCTCTCTGACACATCCCTCCGGAAAATTGATAGGGATATTCGTCCACCCTCTTTTCAGGAAGCGGGATGCCCATATCCTTTAACAATCCAATTGCTTTCTCCTTCGCATCACGCTTATTTCTTGCCATATTGTGATACAGTAAAGCCTCATTAATTTGATATCCTACAGTAAATACCGGATTTAAGGCTGTCATCGGGTCTTGAAAAATCATCGAGATACCGTTTCCCCGTATCTCTCGCATTTCTTTTCCTTTTCTTTTTAATCGATCTATCCGGATATCCTTTCCCGCATCATAAAAATGAATTTCTCCCTTTTCTATTCGAGAAAGATCCGGAAGCAATCCCATGACAGAATTCGCCGTAACGGATTTACCGCATCCACTCTCTCCTACGATGCACATAATCTTTCCTTTTTCCAGATTGAAAGAAACACCGCGGAGCACCTTATTACAACGATCATTATTATAAAAGTTCACCTCTAAATCGCGAACCTCAAGCACTGTATTCTCACTCATCGTCTTCCCTCATTTTCAACAACTCCACCCTCTATTCAACTATCCAATCTGCGTCGGATCCGTCGCATCCCTTAAGCCATCTCCGATAAAGTTGATGCCAATCACAAAAAGGGTAACTACGACACCTGTTGGAAGCCATACCCACCATGCATTTTTCAAGATCATTAAATCTTGTGCTGCATTTAAGATATTTCCCCACGTGGCAACCTCCAAAGGAACTCCAAGGCCCAAGAAACTTAAAGATGCTTCTTGTAAAATAAACATGGCTGTAGAAAGGGTAATGTTTACAAAAATAGGGCCGATTGCATTCGGAAGCATATGAACAAAAGCAATACGCATACTGCCTACCCCAAAAGCCTTTAAAGCCTGGACATACTCCTGCTCTCTTAAAGACAACATCTGCGAACGTGCCATTCGATACATCGAAGGCCATCCGGTTAAGGAGAAGATAAAAATCAAGTTCCACAAACTTTGTCCGGTAATCGTCACCAAAATAAGAACCAGGATAATCTGCGGGAAAGACATCAGAATTTCCGATACTTTCATCACAACACCGTCAAAGAAACCGCCCTTATATCCGGCAATCGTTCCCAGCGAGACACCCAGAATCGTTGCAATGAGTGCACTACCTAAACCTACTTCTATGGATATTCTTCCGCCGTAAAGAATTCTTGCCCATATATCCCTTCCTACTTTATCCGTTCCCAAGATATGGGCTCCCGTAGGAGGACTCAGAATGTTTCTTAAATCCACTTTTGTAGAACTATACGGTGTAAAAAGCGGGGCAAAAACGCAAAGAAAAATAATGAGAAAAAATATAATAAAGCCAAAAATAGATAGCTTGTTGGCAAATAGTTTTCGTAAAGCACGATTCTTAATCTTTTTCTTAATCTTTCCGGAATTCTCCCTCGCGAGTATCCGATCCATTTTCCGATCCAATGCACTTTTCATCGCATCCCCCTAACTCAACTTAATTCTCGGATCAAGCATAGCTGTAATGATATCTACAACAATACTCGCAATCAAAACCATCAAAACGCTGAAAAATCCGATAATCATAACGAGTGGTGTATTCTGTGACCGCACAGCAGACACAAAGAGAACCCCAATTCCCGGCCATTGGAAAACCTCTTCCACAACCACAGCTCCGCCAATTAACATCGGAAGTCGAAAGCCAATCAGGACAACAACCGGCGTCATGGCAGCACGGAGTCCGTGCAGGAGATTCACCCTCCATTCAGGTAAACCCTTGCTCCTGGCTGTCTTCATATAATCATGTCCCATAGAATCCAGCATGCTTGAACGGCCATAGCGCATTACCCCGGCAGTTAAAGCAAAGCCAAGAACTGTCGCCGGCATAATCAAGTAAGGAAGTCTCTGAATAAAATTCTGTCCTGCATAAGCCATGCGTCCGCCAACCGGAAGAATACTGTTATGCAATGCAAAGGCGTCGATAAAGATAAGCCCTAATAAAAACTGGGGAATAGCAACTCCAACCATACCTAATACACTTAAGATCTGGTCCAAGATTGTTCCTTTCTTCAAGGCACTAATCACTCCAAGAAGAATCCCGAAGACGGAAGACATTACAAGTGCTGTAAATGTAAGCTCAATGGTTGCCGGAAGATGATTCTTCATAAGAGTCAGAACAGGCACACCACTTTGCAGACTATATCCGAAATCTCCGTGAAGCATACCAACAAGCCATTTAAGATAGCGAAGGAAAAACGGATCATTCAAGCCCAAAGCTTCTCGCATAGCATTGAGCTGCTCCGGAGACATCGTAGAAAGTGCATCCGGCGGGATTAAAAAATCAATAGCATCTCCCGGCATCAGCTCCATTCCGAGGTAAATCAGGAAACTGATAACCAACATCATCGGTATTAATGTTAAGACTTTACGTATTATGTAATTGCCCATTTTTATCTCTCTATTCTTTTACCATGAAAAACATGGCGGACCGTTTTATCGATCCGCCACGAGCTTAGCTTTTTTACTTTATATTCGCTTCATGAGGGAATTGATTAATATAGAAGCATCTTGTGTAACGGATATTCGCGGAAGTTACCTTCATACTGTCCATAGCCTCTATTGCCTTTGCATCCTCTGTAGACTTGCTCCATGCGTAATCTATCTTTCCTGCTCCGGCATTCTTTACAAGGTTTGCATCATTTTCTCCACTTGCAAAGAGGTAAATTTTATCAATATTGCCGCTTCCCTTTTTGTAATAGCCATCCCATCTCTTCAAGGTTGCATAGTTGTTCAAAACCACTTCATCTACCTTATAGGGTCCGGATCCAATCGGTTTCTGCCAGAACTGATCCTGCTGAAGCGTTTCCGGATTCGCCTTTTCAAGACAATGTTTCGGAAGTATCGGCCACTGAGAGAAAACAGCAAGTGCATTCGCTGAAACAGAATCAAAGTTCACAGTTACCTTATTTCCTTCTACAGTAACCCCTTCCAGGTTATCCGTTTTTCCATCCAGGAAGTCAGATGAGCCTTTAATTGCTTTTACCACTTCCGAAGCAACCGCATTTGTACCCGGTGTCTTCAACATCAGCTCTAAGGTAAACTTTACATCGTCTCCGGTTAAAGGCTGATCATCATGCCACTTCAATCCGTCTCGAAGAACAAACTCAATTGTTTTATTGTCTTCGGATACCTTATAGCTTTCTGCAAGCATTCCATCCGTCGGTGTAAGAGTACTGTCCGCGTTAATCAACTTGTCAAAAACCAATTCCGTACTCAGCATATATCCCGGATTTACCATAGGAGACCAGAAAAACTCTTCCGGGCCGCCATTGGTATACATGGTCTTATCATCCCGATTAATCTTCCAATCTAAAATGTTTTTTTCATAGGAGAACTGATCGTTTCCGAATTTAACCCCGGCAGTATCGAGTTTGTCACTGGTATAAATGAAACAAACCTGATGATACAACGGCATCGCCAATTCCTTCTCAGCAATAAGATTCTGAATCTTGAAAAAGGCTTTTTTCTGCTCCTCTGCATTCATGGTGGCATTGGATTCCGTAATCAGTTCATCTAAACCTTCCTGCTTAGGTACAGTAGAGTTATTGGATGCAGTAGAAGCAAAGCGGTTATAGAACTCGCTTTCACAAAGCGCTGCAACGGCAGCATACGCCAAATCCCACTTTACGACTGACGGTCCTTTCTCTTTGTCTGTGGGCGGAACCCATAACTGAGAAGCAAGGTCCCCTTCCAGCTTTCTAAACTTTGCTTTTACGCCTACTTCCTGCCAATACTGACCAATAATGGTCATCAAATCAACTGTCTGCTGATCATCATAGTAATACACCACATCCAAAGTATAGTCCTTCGGCC
>JABZIV010000054.1 GCA_015258095.1 Lachnospiraceae bacterium | reverse complement strand
GAAGGAGATTCGCGGCTTCTGGTATTACTTTAGTGAAGAGGGCGGTGCGGAAAATGGAAAGATGCGTACCGGTTGGCAGGAAGTGAAGGGCAAGTGGTACTATCTGAACCAGGAGTCCGGCGCGGAGAACGGAAAAATGCTTTTCAATACCAAGGTAGAAGGCTATACCCTTGGCGCAGATGGCGCATGGCAGAAAATATAGAAAAGTTTCCCTTCTTATGGTATAGTTCCGAAAGATTGTTTTTCTGGAAAAACCTGTAAGCAGGACTGCTCCTGTATACAGCTTGTTTCAATTTAAGAAGTAGGATATAGGAGCTACGATGGAGAAGATACAGCAGGACAGAATTCGGAACTTTTGCATAATTGCGCATATTGACCACGGGAAGTCTACTTTGGCAGACCGCATTATTGAGATGACCGGAACACTGACGGAACGGGAGATGCAGGCACAGGTTCTGGACAATATGGATATCGAACGGGAACGCGGGATTACGATTAAGTCACAGACCGTCCGCATCGTCTATAAGGCGAAGGACGGAAAGGAATATATCTTTAATCTGATTGATACGCCGGGGCACGTAGACTTTAACTATGAGGTGAGCCGTGCCCTTGCGGCTTGTGACGGAGCGATTCTTGTTGTGGATGCAACGCAGGGGATTCAGGCGCAGACGCTGGCGAATACCTATCTTGCACTGGATCATGATCTCGAAATTATTCCCGTTATCAATAAGGTGGACCTTCCCTCGGCAGACCCCGAACTGGTTGCCCATGAAATTGAGGATGTAATCGGTCTTGAGGCTCTGGATGCACCGCAGATTTCCGCGAAAACCGGTTTAAATGTGGAAGAGGTTCTGGAAGCGGTGGTGCATCGTCTTCCCGCACCGAAAGGAAGTCCGGAGAATCCGCTTCAGGCGCTGGTATTTGATTCCCTCTATGACAGCTACCGCGGAGTTATCATTTTTATGAGGGTTAAAGAGGGAAGAATCAAGAAAGGAACGCCGATTCGCTTTATGGCGACAGGCGCGGAATTTACGGTAACCGAAGTGGGAACTTTTGCCCCCGGGCAGTTTATTCCCGGAGAGGAACTCTCCGCCGGCATGGTAGGCTATCTTACCGCCTCCATTAAAAATATCCGAGATGCGCGAGTGGGGGATACGGTGACCACGGTGGAGAACCCCGCAAAGGAAGCCCTTCCCGGCTATAAGAAGGTGCTTTCCATGGTTTACTGCGGAATTTATCCCTCCGACAGTCAGAAGTACCCGGATTTACGGGACGCCTTGGAAAAGTTACAGTTAAATGATGCGGCACTCCAATATGAGCCGGAGACTTCCGCGGCGCTCGGCTTCGGTTTCCGCTGCGGCTTTCTGGGCCTGCTTCATCTCGATGTGGTGCAGGAAAGACTCGAGAGAGAGTATGACTTGGACCTGGTCACGACGGCACCTTCCGTTATTTACCATGTCTATAAGACGGACGGCTCGATGATAGAGCTGACGAATCCGTCCAACCTTCCGGATCCGGCGGAGATTCTTCGCATGGAAGAACCGATTGTGGAAGCGGAAGTGATGGTAACCTCCGAGTTTGTGGGAGCGATTATGACCCTTTGTCAGGAAAGACGCGGGGTGTATAAGAGCACGGAGTATATTGATAAGACAAGGGCGCTTCTGAAATACGATTTGCCCTTAAATGAAATCATCTATGACTTCTTTGATGCCCTAAAGTCCAGGAGTAAAGGTTACGCAAGCTTTGACTATACGCTAAAAGGCTATCAGGAAGGGAAAATGGTGAAGCTGGATATTCTGGTGAATAAGCAGCAGATTGATGCGCTGTCCTTTATCGTTCATGCGGATTCGGCTTACGAGCGCGGAAAGAAAATGTGTGAGAAGCTGAAGAATGAGATTCCGAGGCAGCTCTTTGAGATTCCGATTCAGGCAGCCATCGGCGGTCATATTGTGGCAAGAGAAACAATTAAAGCGCTTCGGAAGGATGTACTTGCAAAGTGCTATGGCGGAGACGTATCCCGTAAAAAGAAGCTTCTTGAAAAACAGAAAGAAGGAAAGAAGCGGATGCGTCAGTTCGGAAACGTAGAGATTCCGCAAAGCGCCTTCATGTCCGTATTGAAGCTGGATGAGGACTAAAAAAGAGATTGTAGAATAAAGACAGGACTAAGTTCCCATTTTACGGGCATTGGGATTCGGGGGACGCTCCCGCTAACCTCGCCCAGCAGCACTAAGCTTCGAGCGGCGTTATCACTAGCTCTTAGCAAGTGCCGGCGGGCTCAGATTCCCCCGAATCCCAATGCTCGTAAAAATGTTACAACTCATAACGAGTATCGCTCGCAAAGCGTGCGGTATCTCGTTTGTTTATTTCTTTTTATCTACAATCTCTTTTTCTATCCTCTTTTTTTATTCTACTTGTACTTGTAGAAGCCCTCTCCGGCGCTGATTCCGGTCTTACCCTGATCGATTTTTTCTTTCAGTGTTGCGGCAATCTTTCCCTGTACGCTGTTCGGATCCTTTGCGGCAGGGTTTAAGATAACGATGTTGTAAGCGGTCGTTAAGCCTACGATATCCAGAATCTGGAAGGGACCGTAGGGAGAGCCTGTTCCGAGCTTCCAGGTTTTATCGATGGTCTCAAAGTCCGCAACGCCGAGTGCCAGTAAGGATTCTGCAGCGGTCAGGAAGGGAACCAGCATGGAATTTAAGATATAGCCTGGCTGCTCTTTTAAAACCTTGAGCGGAACCATGTTGATTTCTTCTGCAAAAGAAACGACTGCATCATAATATTTCTGCTCCGTACCGGCGTGTCCCATGACCTCCGCAGTATTACTCTTATAAATATTGTTTGCAAAGTGGAGTGCCAGGAATTTCTCCGGGCGTCCCGTGTACTTTGCAAAGGTACTCGGGAGGAGCGTGGAAGAATTCGTAACGAGTACGGTTTTCTCGGGCAGATGTTTTGCCAGTTCCGTATAGAAGCTCTCTTTCTCCTCAATATTCTCGGCAATGGCTTCAATCACAAGGTCAGTGTCCTTTGCCGCTTCTTCATAAGAAGTAGTTAAATGAATGTTCTTGTAGGCCTCTTCCACTTTCTTTTTGCATTCTTCAATTTCCTGTTCCGATAGGGGATATTTCTTCGATAAACCTCTGGCATAAGCTGTCGGATTTCCGCTTTTCATATCGTCCAGGATACTGAGGTAAATGACTCTTAATCTATCGAGTTTAGGCTTACAACGTTCAATGGAAGCCTCACTTCTTAACCAGATTTTTACCTGAAAACCGCAGTAAGCAGTCTGAAAGGCAATCTGACTGCCCAAAACGCCGCCGCCGGCAACCGTAACATTTTTAAATTGCATAAAAACCCTCCTTCTATGCGTCTTGCATTATGAGAAATCCTCTTTGACTAGCGATACCAATCTTTTCTATCTACTATAATCTCACTTTATAATAGATAAAATAAGAAGAATTATTGTTATTTCAGTATACACCTTTAAAATTGGAAAACAAGTAAAATAAATTTTAAACAATCTTATTGCGCAAAAATTAAAAAAAGACTGTATTTATTATTTTCTCAGCCTTAAAAAAGAGGGAGAAGGAGAAGCATTTGCTGGTAATCTTCCTTTAAGGAAGGTATACTAATTTTCCGTAAGGAGTGAAGCACGTTTTAGGAAGCGGAGGAAAGAAATGGCAGAGAAATTGGATTATGCACATCTTGGATTTGCTTATCATGTACCGGAGAAACGGTATGTATCGAATTATCGGAACGGCGCTTGGGATAAGGGATGTTTAAGTGAAGACAGCAATGTGGTGTTAAATGAATCGGCAGGTATTTTGCAGTATTGTCAGCAGGTGTTTGAGGGAATGAAGGCGTACCGCTGGAAAGACGGCTCGATTGTCTGCTTTCGTCCGGACTTGAATGCCGAGAGAATGTTTCAATCTGCCGCCTTCCTGGAGATGCCCGGTTTTCCGGTAGAGCGCTTTTTATCCGCCCTGGATGAAGTGGTTCGGGCAAATGCGGATTCCGTGCCGCCTTATGGAACGGGAGCCAGTCTTTATATTCGACCGTACCTTTTTGCCTCGGGCATTGTCATCGGAGTGCAGCCGGCAGAAGAATACCAGTTCCGTATCTTTACGACACCGGTAGGACCGTATTTTAAGGGTGGAGCGACGCCGATTGCGCTCATGGTCTCCAATTTTGACCGCGCTGCACCGCATGGAACGGGCGCAATTAAGGCGGGCTTGAACTATGCCATGAGTCTACATTCCCATGAAATTGCGCGTCGTGCAGGCTATACGGAAAATGTTTATTTGGATGCCGCAAAAAGGGAATTTGTGGAGGAAACCGGCGGCGCCAATATTCTCTTTGTGGATCGGGAAGGACAGCTCGTTGTACCGAAGTCGGATTCGATTCTACCCTCCATTACCCGAAAATCTCTGATTTACGTTGCGAAAGAGATGCTCCATATTCCGGTATTGGAGAGACAGGTGCGCTTCGTGGAAGTTCCGGATTTTATGGAATGCGGTTTGTGCGGGACCGCAGCGGTGATTTCTCCGGTAGGAAAGATTGTAGACCATGATCGGGAAATCCTTTTCCCGAGCGGAATGGAGAAACCGGGAAAGATTACGGCGAAGCTGTATGAAACGCTCTCCGGAATTCAGAATGGAGAGATTCCGGCGCCGGAAGGCTGGATTAGAAAAATCTTATAAAAAATTATGAGGTGATTGTTTGATTCTCCTGTCCGCAAAATGAATCAAACTCATTTTATCAAGATTTTATAAAAACCGCAGTAAGAGCTGATTGGAGAGGTCCAGTCCCTCTTTTGTGAAGAAATAGCGGGAGTCCTTATGGACGAGGTAGCCTTCCGCTACTAACTGCTTCAGGACTGTGCCGTAGAGTTTTTGGATGTCGACGGAGAATTTCCGTACGAAGTCCATCTCGGAGATTCCTTCCGTACGGCGCAGTCCCAGAATGAAGAATTCTTCCATCTGCTCTTCTTTGGAGAGCGAATGGCGTTCTTCCGTAAGAAGCTGTTCCGTATTGCTTTCTTGCGCATTGGAAAAAGGAACTTCCATGTATTGCCGGAAGGAGGAGATGTTCTTCCAGCGACAATTTTGAAAATAGGAGGCGGCGCCGAGTCCAAAACCGAGGTAATCGACATCGGACCAGTAATTATAGTTATGGATGGAAGCAAAGCCTTCTTTCGCATAATTACTGATTTCATAGCGCTTCATCCCCATCTTTTCAGTCCACTCCAGCGTCAATTGATCCATTTGCAGGAGTTCCTCTTCAGTCGGGAGGGGAAGCTTTCCCTCTTCCTGCAAACGGTAGAATCGTGTGCCGGGTTCCACAATCAGATTATAAACGGAGAGGTGCTCCGGACGGAGCAGACTGATGTTTTTCAGACTGCGCCGATACGATTCCACTGTTTGCAGAGGAATTCCGTTCATTAAGTCAATGTTCACGTTCTTGAAGCCGCTTAAGCGGGCATCCTGGTAAGCTTTCAGAAAGTCATGATAGCGATGCGTTCGTCCGAGAGCTTCCAGTTCTTTGTCATTTGTGCTTTGCAGTCCGAAGGAAATGCGGTTAATGCCGGCTCTTTGATAGCAGTCGAGCGCCAGTTTCATGGTAGAACTCGGATTACATTCAATGGTGATTTCCGCATCCTTTCTGAGCGGATAGAGAGCATGGATCGTATCCATGGTTTTTTTGATTTCGGAGAAAGGGACGAGGCTGGGCGTTCCCCCGCCAAAGAAGACAGAGACGACCTCATAGTGGGAATGGAGGAGATAGAGGGGGTCTTCCCGATTTGCCGCATCCGGCTTTCCTGCACGGAAGGTGAGCTCCCTTCGGAGCTGTTCCATATAGGCACGCTCTTTTTCATCTGTAGAGGGAAAGGAGAGGAAGTCACAGTAGGCGCACTTTCTTGCGCAAAAAGGGATGTGTATATATAATGCAAGTGGCTTTTTCTCCAGTTTCTCGAGAGAATCCATGATTTTTTTGTATTGATCCATGAGAAAGTCCTTTTCTTTTTTTCTCACTTTAGCATAGTGTATTTGATTCAGCAAGGAGTGCCAATGGATACGAAAAAGGCGGAAAGAGAGGAGTTTGTAAAAACGCAGAAGCTTCTTTCGGAAGAATTAAAAAAAGGAGAATTTCACCCTCTCTATCTGCTCTACGGGGAAGAACGCTATCTGCTATCCTACTATAAGAAACTCTTTGTGAAAGCCTTTTCCGAGAATGAAGGAATCAATCTGACGGAAGTGGAAGAGGTGGGCGACACGGATAAGTTGATTGATCTGGCAGAGACACTGCCGTTTTTTGCGGACTATCGTCTCCTGCTGTTTGATGAGAAACTGAATGGAAGAAAGAAGCTTTCGGAAGACTTTATTGCCTATCTGAAAAGAAGTCCGGCGACGACAGTGATCCTTTTTCTGGAGGAAAAGGTAGATAAGCGAAGCGCTTTTTATAAGACGGTAAAAGAGAGGGGACTGATTTTACCCTGCACCGTGCAGGACCCTGCCTTTCTGGAACGCTTTGCCCTACAGATTTTTAAAAAAGAAAAAAAACAGATTACCCATTCCGCGCTCCGCGTCTTGCTGGAGCGTAGCGGAAGCAGTATGTACAGAATTGAAGCGGAGTGTAATAAGATTCTGTCTTATCTCGGAGAGGAAGAGGAGATTCGGGAAGAAACGGTCGAACTGCTTGTAAAAAAACTGCCGGAGGATAAGATTTTTGATTTAATTGAAGCGATGGGCAATGGAAACAGGGAGAAACTCTTCCGCTATTATGCAGACCTCTTGCAATTAGAGGAAAGTCCTTCCAAGATTCGAAATATGATGAAGAATAATCTGACGAAGCTCCTGCTCGTTCGGGAGCGACTTACGGAAGGACAGAGCGAGCGGGATATCGCGGCAGCACTGTCCATGGAACCTTGGCGGGTTTCCCGCTTTACAAGAGAAGCAAGGGGATATACCGTGCAGGCTCTGGAGAACCTGCTACATTCCTGGCTTCGTCTGGAGGAGGAGATTCGGCAGGGAAAATTAGAAGAACGAACGGCATTGGAACTTCTTCTTTCGGGGGAAGAAAAACGTTATTTTTCGGGAATGCGTGTTCTGTAAAAGGGAAACTATTTAGAGAGATGTAAGAGAAATGAAAGGTATTTCCTTAAAATTTGTGCTAGAATCCAGAAAATAAGGAGGGTATCTATGTTTAAATCAGGAAAAGGAAAGTTAAGTCTGCTTTTTGTCTTGGCTTTTGTCATCTTCTCCTTTCCCTTAACTGCTTTTGCGGAAGGCGAAGCTTCTGCACAAAGTAAGGGAGAAGTCATTGAATATGCCGAGAATCCGGAGAGTGCCGGAACAGACGAATCGAATACAGAAAGTACACAATACGAAAAAGGCGAGTCGCTGGGCGTTTTTCAACTCGTTGGCTACAGCGGAGACGGCATGACTTATTCCGGGGCGCCGACGAAAGCACAGCACACCATTGCAGCAGACCTTACGGTACTTCCCCTCGGAACGAAGGTTTTTGTGGGAGATACGGTGTATACCGTGGAAGATATCGGTTCTGCCGTAAAAGGAAAGATGATTGATATTTACTTTTCCACGATGGAAGAAGCGAAGAATCTTACCAAGTCCGGAAGAGTATACAGTGAAGTGTTTGTAGCATTGCCAAAGCGATAGAATGCGGAAATAAGAAGCTACGGCAGAAGTGAGGTTTTTATTTTGTACATTGAAAAAAAGAATATTCTTTTTGCATGGACCGTTTTTTGCGTGTGTTCTCTGTTTTCCCTGAAGGCTGTACGTGCGGAAAGTATTATAGGAACTTATCAAAGCGATTCTCTGGGAGATGTGCTTTATATCTCAGAGGATAAAGGAGAGAAGACGGAGTCCGAGAAACAGGCGGATGCGGAAGTTTTGGAGAAGGATCCGTTTGCCTTGGAAAGTGGGAGAGGAAGTACTTCTCTTATCCCTCTCGGTACTTTTAAAATCACCGGGTATTGTCCCTGTCGAAAGTGTTCAGAGGGTTTTGGAAAGAGGACTGCATCCGGAAGAGTGGCGGTGTCCGGTCGGACGGTAGCAGTTGATCCGAGGGTTATTCCGCTCGGAACCCATCTTCTGATTAACGGACAGGAGTATATTGCGGAAGATGTCGGCGGAGCCGTGAAGAACAAGCATATTGATATTTTTTTCGATCAATCACGGATTGCCCATCAGACGCTTTATTATACGGAAGTGTACCGCATCGCTTAGTTCTAAAGCTGTTTTGCGTCTATTTCAGGATATGGAATAGGCGCTTTTTTTGTATTATAATGCGAAACAGAACGGTTTCTTTTTTGGATTTCAGCGGATGTCGGAACGAAGCGGATAAAAGAAGGAAAGAGAACAGAATGAAGCGGATAACAGAATAAAAAGATAACGGAAGGAAGGAGAGGAAGGGTAAGAAGATGGGGTTTACCGGAGAACAGGAAAAAGCAATATCGTCTGCAAAAAGAGCGGTGCTTGTGATTGCGGGACCGGGTTCAGGAAAAACCACTGTTCTGACGGAACGCCTGCTCTATCTTCTGGGTTCCGGGGTTTCCGCCGCGTCCTGCCTGCTTCTTTCCTTTACCAGAGCGTCCAGCAGGGAGATGGAGAAACGCTTTCAAAAAAAGAGCGGAAACGGAGAGATGCCTCATTTTTCGACGATTCATGCGCTCTGTCTCGGTCTGCTGCGGGAAGAAAGAGGTATCGGAAAGGAAAGTCTCGCAACGCTTTATGAGAAGATGGATTGGATTAGTTCCTATTTTCTCGAAAAGGGGATCCAGAGAGAAGAAATAGAAGAGATGCTCTCCAATTATTGTAATCAGATTGCTTACTTTAAATCCATTACGGAAGCGGAACGTCTTTCCTTTCTCCGGGAGGAGAAAAATGAGGATTTTCTATCTTTGTACCGCTATTATGAGGCCATTCGGGAGCAAAGAAGAAAACTGGATTTTGAGGACTTACTGCTCGAAGTTCTGAAGGAGTTACAGAAAGGAACAGAGATTTCCGAGAGATGGAAGATGCGCTATCGGCATATTCTCGTGGACGAGTTTCAGGATCTCTCCCTGATTCAGTATGCGATTATTCATGCCCTCTCCGAAAGAGCGGAGGGGATTTTTGTAGTGGGAGATGAGGATCAGAGTATTTATGGCTTTCGCGGGGCAAGTCCCGGGATTCTCTTTCGCTTTACGGAAGATTTTCCGGATTGTGAAAAAATTTTTTTAAAGGATAACTTTCGTTCAAAGGAAGAAATCGTTGCCCTGTCGGGAAGACTTATTGCGAAGAATAAGGTACGCTTTAAGAAGTCTTTTGTGGGAAGAAAGGGAAGCGGAGGGACAGCAAAGTACTATCTGGTGGAAAATGCGATGGAAGAAGGAAGGCTTCTTCTAAAGCACGTGAAAGAAAGTCTGGAGAGAGGTTGCCCTCCGGAAGAACTTGCCCTGCTGGTTCGGAGTAAGAATCAGATTCCGCCCTTACTTCCCCTTTTCATGGAAGAGGGGATTCCCATCGTTATGGAGGAGTCGGTACGGAATGTTTTTCAGCACTTTATTGGAAAGGATTTGCTTGCTTACCTTCGTCTTGCGGAGAATCCGGAAAGAAGTATGGATTTGATACAGATTCTATCGAAACCTTACCGGGGATTAAGGCGGGAGAAAATCGTTCATCAGGAAGAGGGTCTGCGGGATTTAAAGAGTGCTGCGAAGAGCAAAAGAGAACAAGTGGAGGTAGAACGTCTGGAAAAAGAACTGTCCGCCCTTTC
>JABZIV010000053.1 GCA_015258095.1 Lachnospiraceae bacterium | reverse complement strand
GTACAAAACCGTCCATCCCCTGAAACAATTCCTGGATAAGCTCTTTTGTATTGTTATTTGCCATTTTTCCCTCCCCTGAGGATCAATTTACGAAACTGCTTATTCTTCCATAAATGAATGAAAAAGAAAAGAACATGAATAAAACGAATCTTCCCCTTTATCTCTACCCTGCCATAATAATAACTGTCATGAAACGCGGGCACAAGCGTAATTTTATCCTGTATAACGGGGTAAAGCAGAGACAGTCCTTCTAAAACCTGTGCCATCCTGTATGGATCCTCCATCGCAAAATATATCGTTCCGGAACATTTCCGGATTCTACATTTCTTAAGGAGTAAGAGGCTTTCCCGAAAAAGGAGGGCAAGCATCTCCTTCGTCTCTTCTTTCCGAAGTTCTCGAAAGATTCGTAAAATCTCTTTTCCACTGCGTACTTTTTCCCGTACGCTTCGTTTAATGCCTTCCCAAATCCCGCTCATCCCTCCCCTCCTTTCCACACCGTAAAGAAGAGAATCTTTCCGCTATAGCGTATCTTCCGATTCTGATAAGAGATAAGAAGATGCACTCCCGGAAAGCGAAGGTGAAAAGAGGCATTCGGATCTTTCTCCTCCTTTTCTTTGTCCCCTTGAAAGGAATAAGAAACGGGGTAAAGCAGGAAAAAGAGAAGGAGCAAAACAAAAAGCAAGAAAAGAAGCGCTACAAAAAGCAGCAAAAACTTGAGAACACTCAAGATCACTACCATTTCCCTTCTCTCCTCACTTTCTCCAACGCCATCTCCGCTACCAGAAGCAGCGCATCCTTATAGCCATACGCTATGCCGAGAATCTCCTCCTCTTCCTTCGGAAAATGGATGACTTTCAGCATGGAAGACGGATAGAACTCAAAAAGATTCTTCCCTTCTCCACGATAGACAAGGTAGCACATCGGAACGATGTGCCCCTCCCGTAAATTTTCCATCAGATACGGAATATATTTTTTTGCCCTGCGGCCAAAACGCAAATTCTTAGAAAGAACCATTATTTCTTTTCCAAAAGATAATCTCTAACCATTCTCAGAGCTGCCTGGCAGGCATCTTGTCGAATCTCTGCCCGATTTCCGGTAAAATGACACTCTTCTACCTTCGTCTTCCCTCCTGCACAAACCGCAATATAGACCAGACCAACGGGTTTATTATCCAAAGCGTCCGGGCCGGCATTGCCGGTCAGCGCAACCGCAATATCAGCCTCCGATTCCATCATGGCGCCAATGGCCATTTCTTTCGCTGTGGAAGAAGAGACCGCCCCTTCCTTACGAAGCATCTCCTTCTTCACCGACAAAAGTTTTCTCTTCGACTTGTTGGAATAGGTTACATAGCCAACCTTGAAACAATCCGACGCTCCCGCTACGGAAGTAATGGCTGCGGAAACCAACCCGCCGGTTATGCTTTCCGCTGTAGTAATGGTCTTCTTCATCGCCTTCAAAATGCTAACCAGCTGCACCTCTATCGCAGCATCCAGAGGATAGTGAATCTCCTTCTCTTTTTTCTTTTCGCCCATTAAAATCCTCCTTCTTGCAGTATCGAACGATTTTTATATAAATAATCCAGCAAAGAAACAATCGTTAAAATGAAAGATAGCACCACCAAAGTCTTCGTTAGCACTTCCAATGCCGGAAGCTGTAAAATCAGAAGAATAATCATGACCATCTGACATGCCGTCTTAAACTTTCCAAAGTAAGAAGCAGCAATCACGACATTCTGTTCCGCCGCAATCAGACGGAAACCGGAAATCACAAATTCTCTTGCGATAAGGACAATGACATACCACGCCGGTAAGTAAGATAAAGGAACCATACAAATCAAGGCCGACGAAACGAGCAGTTTATCTGCGAGCGGATCCATAAACTTTCCGAAATTTGTCACCAAATGTTCCTTTCTCGCAATATACCCATCCAAAAAATCCGTAAAGGACGCGACACAAAAAACCGCGCACGCCAGAATCCGAAAGAGGACAACGTTCTCCGTCGGAAAAAGCATAAAAAATACAAAAACCGGAACCATCAAGGCTCTTAATAAGGTCAGTTTATTGGGAAGATTCACTATATTCTCCTATTAAATCATATCCCTCCGTACTTACTACCTTTACGGAAAGGAATGTACCGTTTTCTTTTCTTTCTCCCGAAACATAGATGAAACTGTCTATTTCGGGACTATCCATATAAGTCCTGAGAACTACCCTTTTCTCCTCTTCATCGTAACCGATGACGAGTGCTTTGAGAACTCTCCCTATCTGCGCATCTGCTTTCTGAAATGCAATTTCCTGTTGTAAATCCATCAGTCTGGAAAGTCTTTTGTTTTTTATGCTTTCCGGCAGCTGATTTTCCATCAGAGCCGCTTTGGTTCCCTCTTCACGAGAATAAGGAAAAACGCCCAAACGATCAAAACGTTCCTCTGTAAGGAAGGAAAGCAGATCCTCCACATCCTCTTCCGTCTCTCCCGGAAATCCGGTAATGAGCGTTGTACGTAGACAAATGTCAGGAATCTCTTTTCGTAGTAAGGCAATCTTTTCCTGCAACTCTTCTCTTCTGGTCTTACGATTCATCGCTTTCAGAATCCGATTGGAGGAATGCTGAATCGGTAAATCCAGATAATGGCAAACCTTCGGATTATCCCGAATTTCTTCTATGAGCGGAAGCTCAATTTCCTCCGGATAACAGTAGAGAATCCGAATCCATTCTAAGCCTTCCAGCTTCGATAGCGCACGAAGAAGCTTATGCAGGCTCTTTTCTCCATAGAGGTCTACTCCGTACAAAGTCGTTTCCTGCGCAACCAGAATGATTTCTTTTGCACCTTCCAGGGTCAAAGCTTCCGCTTCCCGAAGGATGTCTTCCATGGGAATGGAGCGGTAGTGTCCGCGTAAGCGAGGGATAATACAGTAGCTGCAATACTTGTCACAGCCTTCCGCTATTTTTAAATAGCGTGTAAAGCGTTCCCCGCTCTCCACTCGCTTCATCTCTTTATCCAGGCGGCGCACATAATCCTGTACCGACATGATCTCATCGATTTCGGGAAGTTCTTTTCGAATTTCATCCTTATATCGTTCCACAAGACATCCCGCCACAATCAACTTCTGTAGTCTTCCTGTCTTTTTATATTCTGCAAGATCTAAAATGCTTTGAATGCTTTCCTCTTTCGCAGGCCCGATAAAGGAACAGGTATTCACGATAGCAATATCCGCATCCTGAGGGTCGTCCACCACTCTCGAACCTGCATAGCGATCGAGGAGCTCAGACAATAGCTTTTCCGAGTCTACCCGATTCTTATCACAGCCCAAACTCTCCAAATATAAATTCATTATTCCTCACTGTCCGAAGAATAATCTCCATCAGAATAATCATCCTCATCTTCTTCATCAGAGAATTCTTCGTCTTTTCCCGCCTCTTTCTCGATTTCCTCTTCGTCTTCCTCGTCGCCATCCTCATCCAGAACATAGTGCGCATAGTCTTCTACTTCCGGATTTCTCTGAATCGGCTCTTCCTCATAATCCAGGCCTTTTTCAACATGAACAAGGTTCTTGGAAATCTCTTCAATAGCAATGGAAAGCGGCTTCTTTCCTTCCTCTCCCGGAAGAAGCGGAGCATCCCCCGATATAATCTGCCTTGCTCTCTTTGCGCTCGCAATCACGACAGAATAACGGGACTGCACTTCCGGTTCTCCTTCTTCTCTATTCTTATTCATGGAATCAATCAAATCATTATATGTGGGACGCAGCATTTTCTATCCTCCTTAAATCCTTTCTGATTTCTTCTATCAAATCAAGGTGTGCTTCCACCCTATCGTGAGACGCACGAATTAGATTATGCAGTTTTTCCGTGCAAGTGTCAACATTCTCATTGACAAGGATATAATCGTACGCTTCGACTCCTTCCGCCTCCACAATAGCTCGGCAAAGCCTTTTGTGAATCGTCTCTTCATTCTCCGTTTTTCTTCCCATGAGTCTCTTCCGAAGTTCCTCAGCAGAAGGCGGAGCCAGAAAAACAAGAAGGCTCTCCGGATATCTCTTTTTAATCTTTAAAGCTCCCTGAATCTCAATCTCCAGAATGACATCCTTACCCTGATTCAAACAGTCTTCCACGAACTTTCTCGGCGTTCCGTAGTAGTGTTCAACATACTTTGCATATTCCAGGAGCTCGTCCTCATCAATCATTTTCTCAAAGCGCTCTTTCCGAACGAAAAAATAAGACTTCCCCTCTACTTCTCCCTCTCTCGGCTCTCTTGTTGTAGCCGAAACGGAAAGGGCATAATTGTCATATTTTTCCGTGATTCTCTTCATAATGGTTCCCTTACCCGCTCCGGAAAAGCCGGAAACCACAACCAAAATTCCTCTGTCCATCTTCCCTCTATTCTATGTTCTGTACTTGTTCACGCATCTTCTCTACACAATTTTTGGCTTTCAGGGCAATATCCGTAACGGATAGGTCGACTGCCTTAGAGAGAATCGTATTGCTCTCCCGGTTCATCTCCTGCATCAGGAAATCCAGGTCACGCCCCACTGCCGCTTCCTCCTCCAGCAAAGCGCGGGCACGCGCCACATGGCTGTCCAACCTCGTGATTTCCTCATCCGTACTGACTTTATCGGAAAAAATAGCTACTTCTTCCAGAATTCTTCCTTCATCCACTTCTCTTCCTTCCAAAGTCTCTGTAATCTTCTTCCGAAGACGTTCCTCATAAGAGAGTCGAATAGCAGGTTCTCTCTCCTTCAAAAAATGAATGTATCCGTCCATCTCTTTCAGCTTTTCCCGTAAATCCAGTTCCAATTTCTCTCCCTCCACCGTTCTGGAGCGAACGAAATCTTCCACTGCCGCTTTCACAATAGAAAGAAGGGCCTCCCCGTCTTCCTCCGGGTCCTCTTCCTTCAATGTAAATACTTCCGGATAAAAGAAGAGACTCTCTGCACGAAGTCCACAGGGAAGCTCCAGGGACTCTGATAATTCCAAAATCTCTTTCCTGTAACTCTCTGCAAGAGCCTTGTCTACCAAAAGTCTTTTATTCTTTTCTCTTCCATCTTCCACTGAAACGAAGACTTCCACTTTTCCTCTCTGTATACTCTCCTTCAAAACCTGTCTAAACTGTAATTCCATGGATTGCATACTGCGGGGAAAGCGAAAACTGAGATCCAGAAAGCGGGAATTCACCGACTTGATTTCTACCGTGATATCGCGTCCCCCTTCACTCGATACCGCTTTTCCAAAACCGGTCATACTTTTCATTCTCTCTGCTCCTTTTCCCTTGTGTTTTTTTACCGTTTACTTTATCCTAAGGGATACAAAAAGTTCTCTATTAACATTTTATGATAACAAGCAGGTAACGCTTTTTCAAGATAAAAAGGATGGTTTTATGGCACTGGACGGTTTATTTCTATCCGCTCTTCGTTCCGAATGCAGGAAGACGATTTCGGGCGGGAAAATCAATAAAATAATTCAAATAGAAAAGGATGCGATTCAACTCAGTATCAAAAAGGATAAGCAGCAATATCTTCTTCATATTTCCGCGAATCCCTCCATTCCCCTCGTCTACCTTACAGAAAAAGGACGTATTGCGCCAATTGTAGCGCCAAGTTTCTGTATGGCACTCCGAAAGCATATCGGAAACGGCATTATTCTTGCTATTACACAGGCCTCCAGAACCCTTGATGAAGAAGGATTGGAACGGGTTCTTTTTTTCCATATCTCTCATCGGGATGAGATGGGGGATTTGTGCACGAAATATCTGGTTCTGGAAATCATGGGAAAATACTCCAACATTCTCCTCCTGAAAGAAGATTTTACCATCATCGATGCCATTAAGCGAATTTCGTCCGCACAGTCCTCTGTCCGGGAAGTTCTGCCCGGACGGAAATATTTTATTCCGGATTCGTTTAATAAGGAAAATCTTCTCTCTTTTCCGAATGAAGCATTAAAAAATCGACTGCTCCCGGTAGACCCGGAGAAAGAAAAAAACGGGAAAGCGCCTTCCCTTTCCGAAGCCTTATTTCATACTTTTTCGGGTCTGAGTCCTCTCTCCGGAAGAGAACTCACTGCTGCCGCTGAAATTCCCCTTGAAAAAACCGTAGCGGAACTCTCCGATTCGGAATGGAGTCGTCTATCTCTAGCAATGGAAGATCTCCGTTCCCATATCGAAAACGGGGATTTTTCTCCCGTGATTCTCTTTGACGGAACGAAGGCTTTTGATTTCTCCGCTTTTTCCGTAAAAGAATACCGGGGAGATGCCCATTTTCATGAAGAGCCTTTCTCTTCTCCTTCCGCACTCCTCGAGAACTATTACGGCTCGAAGGAGAAAGAAGACCGCGTTCGGCAAAAGGCAAGCGATCTGAAAAAGCAATGCACGACGCTTCTTGAAAGAGTGAGTAAGAAACTCAGCTTACAGGAAAAGCAATTAAAAGACACAGAGAAAAAAGAGCAATTTCGTTTGTACGGAGAACTTTTAACAACTTACGGTTATAGTCTGAAGGGCGGAGAAAAGGAGCTTTGCTGTGAAAATTACTATAACGGAGAAGAGATACACATTCCCCTGGACACTCGTCTTTCCTCCATTGAAAATGCCAAAAAATACTTTGAGAAATATGATAAAGCAAAACGAACCGAAACAAATCTGCATATACAGGTAGAGGAAAGTCAAAAAACACTGCTTCACCTGCAATCGATTTTAAACAGTTTAACGACCGCGGAAAATGCGGAAGACCTGGAAGATATTCGTAGAGAGATGGGAGAATTCGGCTACATGAAGCGGGTCCCGCAAAAGAAGAAAAAAGAGCGAAAAGAAGACCGCTCCCGGCCAAGAATTTTTCGTTCTTCCGACGGATACCTCCTCTATGTCGGAAAAAACAATTATCAGAATGAAACGGTGAGCTTTCAAATCGCCGAAGGAAAAGACTTCTGGTTTCACGTAAAAGGAACAAGCGGTTCTCATGTTATTGCAAAAACAGAAGGAAAGACGCTGGAGGAGCTTCCCGACCGTCTCTTTATTGAAGCGTCCGAGCTCGCCGCTTACTTTTCCTCCGAGCGGGAAAATGAAAAAGTGGAGGTGGATTATACGGAACGAAAGAATTTAAAAAAAGTCATCGGTGCGGCACCGGGCTTTGTCATCTATCATCAAAATTACTCCATCGTGGTTACACCGAAAAAATTACCGGAAGAGCTCTAGCTCCTCCGGTAATTTTTATTCCTCTTCCCAGTTCGTGTAGACGTTCTGAACATCATCGGATTCATCCAGCAAATCCAGAGTTCTTCTCAAACTCTTCACGGCATCTTCCTCTGTAACAGACACGGTATTCATCGGAATCATCACGACCTCTGCCTGTACCATCGGAATATTTTCTTTTTCGATATTCTCCCGGACCGTGGAAAAATCCGCCGGTGCCGTAAGAATCTCATAACTGTCATCCCGATCGATTAAATCCTCTGCGCCTGCCATGATGGCAATATCCATCAGGGAGTCAAAATCTTTCCCTAAATCTTCCATTTCTTCCTTATCCAGAATAATCTGCCCTTTTTCTTCAAAAAGGAAGGATACAGACCCCTGCGCTCCCAGACTTCCCTTTCCTTTTGTAAAAGCGGAACGTACATCTGCAGCGGAACGATTCTTGTTATCCGTCAAAACCTTTACGATAATGGCAACTCCATTTACACCGTACCCCTCGTACTGCAATTCCTCAAAATTAACCGCATCCAGTGCTCCGGCGGCCTTCTTGATTCCGTTCTGGATGGTATCGTTCGGCATATTGTTCGCCTTCGCCTTCGCAATGACATCCTTCAGTTTGGAATTGCTGTTCGGATCCGCGCCCCCCTGCTTCACTGCAAGGGCAAGCTCATGTCCAATGATAGTGAAAATCTTCCCCTTTGCCGCATCATTTTTCTCTTTTTTAGCTTTAATATTTGAAAACTTTGAATGACCTGACATATTTACTCCTCTAATTTTTTTCTTAGTTTACCTATTATCCTATTTTTTCGCAAGTTTTTTAGAGAAAAACGCTCTTTAAGAAAATGCATCGACATGCATGTTGTTTTGCGGATTATAGGTTCCAATCCATTTTCCCTCTTTATAGTAGACACGAGGCACACGATTCCCTAAGCCACAGAAGAACTCGTACGGAAAGACGCCGTACTTCTCCCACTCATAGAGGCTGATTTCCTCCTCTCCTTCTTCACCGAGCAAAGTAACTTCCTGAAACAGCTTTGCCTGAACCCCGGTAACATCCACCATAAACTGATCCATGCAGACTCTTCCGAGAATCGGACAACGAACGCCGCTAACTAATACGCTTGCCTTTCCGGATAAAATGCGGGGGTAACCGTCTCCATATCCTACCGGAATGGTTGCCACCCGAGTCAATCTTTTGGTTACAAAAGTCGATCCGTAAGAAATTCCCTCTCCAGCCGGAACTTCCTTAATGTGCGAAATCTTTGCTTTCCAGGAAAGCGCCATCTTAATGGGAAGTTCCTGCCGAACTTCTTTCGACGGATAAATGCCATACAAAACAATGCCATCCCGCACCATATTGTATTCCGTTCCTATGTCTTCTAAAATCCCCGCAGAATTGGAGATGTGGCAGAGCGGAACGGTATATCCTCTTTCTTTCAATTGCTCCAGAAAATGATGAAAACGCGCTTTCTGCATCATAGTATATCGTTTATCCGTCTCATCACAGGACGCAAAATGGGAAAAAATACCAGAGACCTCCAGATGATTTGCAGAGAAAATCGTTTCCGCAATCGACAGGGCATCTTCTTTCTCTACCTGAATACCGATTCGTCCCATTCCCGTGTCCAGCGCAATGTGAACCGGCAGGACCGCCTGCTCTTTCTTTCCCTGCTCTTCCAGCTTGGCACACTGCTCTGCGGTAAAAAGACTCGGCATAACATGATACTGAAAAAGAGAACTGTATTGACTCTCCGGAACTACCCCGAGAACCAGAATATTCTCCTGAATACCCGCTTTCCGAAGCGTAATCGCTTCTTCAATGGTCGCTACACCAAACAAAGTGCAATCTTCCGCAAGGGCTTTTGCCACTTCCACCATACCGTGCCCATACGCATCCATCTTGATAACGGCACAAAACTGTATTCCCTCTCTCAACTTAGCCTTGGATAAACGAAGGTTTTCTTTCATCCTATCCAAATTGACAATGGCATAAGTTCTATCGTAACGTTCCTGTTCTGTCATCTTTCTTCTTCTTTCTCTATGTTTTCTTCCATTGCTAAAGCGAAATAGTGGGGAAGTTCTCTTGCTAAAACAGCATGTTCTCCTTCCCTTTCCGCCGCGCGCTTCCCTCCTTCAACCTGGATACGGACCGCATGGCACGCAGACTGAAAAGCGATATCTTTCGGAGGTCGGTCCCCATATTTTTCTTGTAAAACGCACAACAAGCCGGAAAGAAAACCGGCAAATACATCTCCGGAACCACCTTTGCTCAGTGCGGGACAAGATTCTTCATTGTGGAAAAAATGTCTCCCCTGTCCCTCATCGGAAGGGGCAAAGACCATTGTATCATGGGATTTTAAAATTAAAACACAATGATGTTCCCGCGCATATTTTTCACCCAGCTCTTCTCTTTTTTCCGTCAGTTCCTGAAGAGAGCAGTGAGAAAGACGTGAAAACTCCATTAAATGCGGCGTAAGGATTACAGGAAACAGTAAAGCATATTGGATAAGAGCGGTTTCCAGCGTTTCCGATTCCGCAATCAAATTCAGCGCATCCGCATCCAGAACAAGATAGCGTGCCGCTCTGCTTTCCTTTCTTTGCAAGAAATCCAGGAGAATATTCTTTTTCTCCTCGTCTTTTCCCCAACCCGGCCCGAGAAGCAGAACCGTCTTATCCGCTATCTCTTGCCCTCTGTCCTCCAAATCTTCCTGTATCGCTTCCGGAATCAAAGTCTGAAGAGCCGTTCTGTTTTCCTTTTCCGTATAGAGATAGACCAGTCCGGCTCCCGCCCTGTATGCGCCGAGTGCCGAGAAAAATGCAGCCCCCGCCATCCCCTTTTTTCCCGCAAAAATAGCCACTTTACCATACGAGCCTTTATGGGAAGCCGGATTCCGCTTCGGAAGAGGGAGCAGGAAGCTCTCC
>JABZIV010000052.1 GCA_015258095.1 Lachnospiraceae bacterium | reverse complement strand
CATGAAACCGGCAGTCATTATTGTCTTTGCCACGATTTTGACCGATAAGGGGTATCGCATCAACCATTCCCGTGAAATCATACGAACGGCTTTGTATGCCGTTGTACCGGCGATTTTTGTCGCGGTGACGAACCTGTCTACGGGAATCATCATTCTCGGGATTGCGACCTTCATGCTCTTTGTGGCAGTGCGTTCCTATCGCTATCACCTTATGCTCCTGTCGTTCAGTACTTTTGTTTATCTTGCGGCGTATCCCTTTGCCACTTTTCTACAGAAAATCGGCATCTTGAGGGGATACCAGATTACCAGAATTCTTGCATGGAAAGATCCGGCTTCCTTTCCGGATGTGACGTACCAGACGAGACAGGGACTCTATGCCATCGCTTCCGGCGGGATTTTCGGGAAGGGACTGGGAGAAAGCATCCAGAAGTTTCTGATGCCCGAGGCGCAGAATGATATGATTTTTACGATTATCTGTGAGGAATTGGGTCTTGTCGGTGCGATAGGACTGATGCTGGTCTATGCACTCATTCTGTACCGCTTGTATGAAATCGCGAAGAATGCGAAAGACCTCTTCGGCTCTTTCCTGGTGATTGGCGTCATGGCGCACATTGCGTTACAGGCGATTCTCAATATCGCGGTGGCGTGCAATGCTATTCCAAATACGGGAATCACCCTTCCCTTCATCAGCTATGGAGGAACGTCTCTTCTAGTTCTGCTTATGGAAGTGGGCGTTTGTTTAAATGTTTCCTGGCAGACCACTCTGGAGAGAGACAAAGGAGAGTAGAGGATGCGAGAGAGAAGGAAACAAAAGGAACTTTTCGGATACGGTATTCTGCTTTTTATCTTACTGAGTATTCTGCTCGTCATCAGTACCCGGATTCAAACGGTGCAAATCACGGGAAATGCGCAGTACAAGAAAGATGAAGTCGTGAAAATGATTTTCGAAAAGGAGCGGGATTATAACAGCTTTTACGCCTTTCTGAAGGATAAACTGAGACCGCATAAGACGCTGCCTTTCGTCGAGAAGTATGAGCTGCATTGGAAGAATCCGCTCAGCGTGGAAGTGATCGTCTATGAGAAAAATATTGTCGGCTACGTTGAATATATGTCCAGTAATCTCTACTTTGATGGAGACGGTACCGTGGTGGAGTCCACGAAAAAGAAGATTCCGGGCGTGCCGAGAATTACCGGATTGAAATTCACGAAAGTGAGCCTCTATAAGCCCCTTCCGGTAGAAAATAAAACGATCTTTCAGGACATTCTGAATTTAAGTTCCGCGCTCAGGCAGGAGAAAATGGAGTGCGATCATATTGACTATAGCAGTTCCTCGGAAGCGACATTATATATAGGAAGTGTCAAGGTGCTTCTCGGAGACAGTGCGGACATGGAACAGAAACTGATGAGCTTAAAAGATATCCTGCCGGCACTTTCCGGAAGAAAAGGAACACTGGATCTCAGTCGATATCAGGGCAGAAAAGAAAAAGAGTCCTATGTCTTTCGTGAAGAAAAATAAGCTTTCGTTTAAGAAACACGGCGTTTTCCTATCCTCGCCGTGTTTCTCTATCATTTCCTCTTTACAAATAATCTAAAATTCTTATAATGAGATAGTTAGGATTAATGAGAATCGACGATCCATTATGGAATGGAATATAGATTTTGAAGGAGGAAGACATGATAGAAATCCAGCTTCCCGAGTCAGAGGCAGCAGCAAAGATTATAGTCATCGGTGTCGGTGGCGCAGGTAATAATGCGGTAAACCGTATGGTGGATGAAGGCATCGCAGGGGTTGAATTCATCGGGGTGAATACGGATAAGCAGGCTTTACAGTCCAGTAAGGCTTCTACTTCCATGCCCATCGGAGAAAAACTCACGAAGGGACTTGGCTGCGGCGGAAAGCCGGAGATCGGAACCAAGGCGGCTGAGGAGAGTGCGGAAGAGATTACCGCAGCACTCCAGGGTGCGGATATGGTTTTCGTAACTTGCGGAATGGGCGGCGGTACCGGTACCGGTGCAGCACCGGTTATCGCGAAGATTGCGAAAGATATGGGGATTCTTACGGTTGGTGTTGTGACGAAGCCTTTCCGCTTTGAAGCAAAACAGCGTATGAAGAATGCCCTTTCCGGAATCGATGCGTTGAAGGATGTCGTAGATACCCTGATTGTCATTCCGAACGACAGATTATTGGAGATTGTAGAAAAGAAGACTTCTCTTCCGGATGCTTTGAAGAAGGCGGATGAAGTTTTACAGCAGTCCGTACAGGGAATCACGGACTTGATCAATGTACCGGGATTAATCAATCTGGACTTTGCCGATGTTTCTTCCGTGATGAAGGACAAGGGAATTGCCCATGTCGGTATCGGTAAGGCGAAGGGGGATGACAAGGCGATCGAAGCAGTGAAGGCGGCGATTTCTTCTCCGCTTCTGGAAAGCACCATCGAAGGCGCAACCGATGTGATCATCAATATTTCCGGCGATATCAGCCTGATTGAGGCAAATGACGCCGCGTCCTATGTGGAAGAACTGGTCGGCGAGAATGCGAACATCATCTTCGGTGCAATGTACAACGAAGATGCACAGGATGAGGTATCCATCACCGTTATTGCAACCGGCATCAAAGAGAAGAAAGCGGAAGCAAAACCCGCACAGCCGGAATTCAAGGCACAGACTCCGGTTCGTCCGCTCGGCAGTACTACTGTACCGAGTTTTACGGCACCGAGCTTCTTGAATCCGCAAAGACCGGCTTCTCCAGTTTTGGGAGAGCGTCCGGAAGTGCCTATTGAGCCGCAGAGCAATGTTCTTCGACCGAACCCGGCTGTTGAGCCGCAGGCACCGGCGAAGCAGAGACCCGCAAGAGAGGGAGGACTTGAGATTCCCGACTTCCTGCGCAGAAAGTAACAGAATATCGTAGGCTATGTCCTCGGGACATAGCCTTTTCTTGAAACGAGAAAAGTCCGCACAGCGTATTTTTCTCGTTTTCTTTCACCATAGGAAAGTTTTACCGTGAATTTTTTTTATTCTAGAAAGATAGAGTTGGGGAGGCACATGGCAAGTTTAAAAGAAGAAATTGAAAAGAGGAGAACCTTTGCGATTATTTCTCACCCGGACGCGGGAAAGACGACCCTGACGGAGAAGTTCCTGCTTTATGGCGGAGCAATCAATCTGGCGGGAACGGTAAAAGGAAGGAAGTCTTCCAAACACGCCGTTTCCGATTGGATGGAGATTGAGAAGGAAAGAGGAATTTCCGTCACTTCTTCCGTATTGCAGTTCAACTATGACGGAAAGTGTATCAATATTCTGGACACACCGGGACATCAGGATTTCTCCGAGGACACCTACAGAACCCTGATGGCGGCGGACAGTGCGGTCATGGTGATTGATGGCGCAAAAGGTGTGGAGCCGCAGACTATTAAGCTCTTTAAGGTCTGTGTGATGCGGCATATTCCCATTTTCACCTTCATCAATAAGTTTGACCGGGAGGCAAGAGACCCCTATGAACTACTGGATGAAATTGAAGAGGTGCTGGGGATTCGTACTTGCCCGATAAACTGGCCTATCGGTTCCGGACATCATTTCAAGGGTGTCTACGACAGGGAGAAGGAAGAAGTGGACTTGTTTCATGCCGAAGGGGGCGGAAAGAAAGAAGTCCAGAAAGAGGTCTTTCGGAAGGAGGATGAGGCGCTCCGCACGGTAATCGGAGAGGATTTCTATCAGAAGTTACAGGAGGATTTGGAACTCCTGGAAGGCGCGGCAGAGGCCTTTGACGAGAAGAAGGTGGATAGTGGAGAGCTTACCCCCGTATTTTTCGGCTCTGCACTCACGAACTTTGGCGTAGAGACTTTCTTACAGCATTTTTTGAAAATGACGAAGTCACCGCTTCCGAGAATGTCGGATCAGGGCTTGATTGACCCGGTAGAAGAGCAGTTCTCCGCTTTTGTCTTTAAGATTCAGGCCAATATGGATCCGAAGCACCGAGATCGTGTGGCTTTCATGCGGATCTGCTCCGGGGAGTTTGATGCGGGAATGGAAGTGAATCATATTCAGGGAGGGCGGAAGGTGAAGCTTTCGCAGCCCACGCAAATGATGGCGGATGAGCGTAAAATCGTCGAGAAAGCGTATGCCGGAGATATTATCGGGATTTTCGACCCGGGCATCTTCTCGATTGGAGACACCCTGGAACTGTCCGGAAAGAAGTTCGCGTATGAAGGAATTCCGACTTTCGCGCCGGAGCACTTTGCCAGAGTTAGGCAGATCGATACGATGAAGCGAAAGCAGTTCCTGAAAGGCGTTTCCCAGATTGCTCAGGAAGGTGCGATTCAGATCTTCCAGGAATACAATACCGGAATGGAAGAAATTATCGTCGGCGTGGTCGGTACCTTGCAGTTTGAGGTCTTGACCTACAGGCTGAAAAATGAATACAATGTAGAAGTTCGATTGGATATGCTCCCGTATGAACATATCCGCTGGATTGAGAATTATACCGAAGTGGATGTCACGGCGATTTCCGGGACTTCCGATATGAAAGTGGTAAAGGATTTAAAGGATAGACCGCTTCTACTCTTTGCCCACCCCTGGTCCATCGGGATGGTCTTAGACAGGAATAAAGGTCTGGAACTCAGTGAGTTCTCCAGAAATTAGAGCAAGGGCGTTGTAGAGGAAACAACAATAATTTACTTAGAAAAGGAGTGACTTATGGGCAAGACAATCAAAGAGTGGCTCGAGGAACACGAGAAAGAGATGTTACAGGACTTATCGGCTTTGGTTCGGATTCCTTCGGTACAGGGAGAGACAAAGGCGGATGCTCCTTTTGGGGAGGAACCGAAGAAAGCATTGGAAGAGGGATTAAAGATCTGTGCTTCCTACGGTTTTACAACGAAAAACTGGGAGAATTATGTCGGAACAGCGGATTATTCACCGGAACTTCCGCACAGTCTCGATATTCTCGGACATCTGGATGTTGTTCCCGCCGGAGAAGGATGGACGGTGACCGACCCGTTTACCCTTTTGGAGAAGGACGGCATTGTATACGGTAGAGGCGTGAGTGACGATAAGGGACCGATTCTTTGTGCCCTTTATGCGATGCGTGCGATTAAAGAGCTCGGTTATGAGTTGAAGAAAGGGGTTCGCCTGATTCTCGGAACGAATGAGGAAACCGGATCGGCAGATTTGGCCTACTATTATAAGAAGGAAAAAGCGGGCGAGATGAGCTTCACGCCGGACGCGGAGTTCCCCATTATCAACATTGAAAAAGGCGCATTGAAGGGAACCTTGCGGAAGGCCAGAAAGGCGGAAGGAATCCTTCGCTCTCTTACAGCCGGTGTTGCGGTCAATGCGGTTCCGCAGAAAGCGGTTTTGGAGTTTACGAAGCTTTCCGAGGAAGATTTTCAGAAGGCGAAGGATATCGTAGAGAAAGAGTGCGGCGTACAGATTCAGAAGGAGGGCAATACGGTCACGGTGATCGGTATGTCCGCCCATGCTTCCACACCGCATCTTGGGAAGAATGCGGGACTTGCCGCACTTCGTTTTGCTGTACTCCTTCCCGAAGTCAGTGCAGAGGATAAGAAGGCTCTGGAATCGATTCTTACCCTTTTCCCTTACGGCGTTACGGACGGCTCCGGCATCGGCATCAAGATGCAAGATGAAGAAAGTGGAGACTTGACCTGTACTCTCGATATTTTCTCTCTGGACGAGAAGGAGATGTACTTCATTTTTGACAGCCGTGTACCGATTTGCGGAAACAAAGAGAATTGTGAGGATGTGGCGAGAAAGTTTTCCGAGGAGAAGGGCTTCTGCTTTGAGACGAAGGGCATGATTCCGCCCCATCACGTACCAAAGGATTCCGATTTTATCAAGGCGCTTCTTTCCTGCTATGAGAAGGTAACCGGAGAAAAGGGAGAGTGCATCGCGATCGGAGGCGGCACCTATGTCCATGAGGTGGAAAATGGAGTAGCCTTTGGTGCCATTCTTCCGGATGTGGATACCCACATGCACGGTGCGGATGAGTGGATGAAGGTGAAAGACCTGCTTCTTGCAGCCGAGATTTATGCCGAGTCGATTCTTGCACTTTGTCAGTAATAAAGCGTACGCAGCTTCCTCTCCGTTATTTTGGAGAGGAAGCCGCATCCGGTGTAGAATCTTGTCAATTCGCGGAGTTTTAGATGGAAGAAATGAGAAAGAAAGAAGAGATAGAGCAGAAAGAGGCTAGACGGGGAGATTTAGAAAGGAAAGAAGGTAGACGGGAAGAGTTGGAGCGGAAAGAGGAAAGACAGGAAGAGACGGAACGGGAGAGCATCATCTCCGTACAGGGACTCGGAAAGGTGTTTCACATCGCCTCCGGAGATTTTACCGCCCTGGACGATATCCGTCTGGATATTCAAAAAGGACAGATACAGGGAATCATTGGTCTTTCCGGAGCCGGAAAGTCCACTTTGGTGCGCTGTATTAATTTTCTGGAGAGACCGAGCAGCGGACAGATTTTCTTTCACGGAAAAAGCTTGAGTACGATGAAAGAGAAGGAAATTCTTGCCATGCGACAGAACATGGGCATGATTTTCCAACAGTTCAATCTCTTGGAACAGAGAAACCTTCTCCAGAATGTCTGCTTTCCTTTGGAAATTGCCGACAGCGGCTTTCTTTCCCGCGCTTTAAAAGAGTGGAAGGATAAGAAGCGGAAGGGCAAGTCTTCGGATAGAAGAGATACCGCGGAGAGGGAGAAGACGGAAGGGAAGCCGAGCCTGACGCCTTTCCCGGTCATTCTGAAAGCGCTTTTCAGCGGAAAAGCAAGAAAAGAGAAGAGAATCAAAAGAGCGCAGGAGCTACTTAAGCTCGTAGGGCTGGAAGGAAGAGAGAAGAGCTATCCTGCCCAGCTTTCCGGCGGACAGAAGCAGAGAGTTGCCATTGCACGGGCACTGGCGACGAATCCGGAAGTGCTGCTCTGTGATGAGGCGACTTCCGCACTGGACCCGAAGACGACCGAACAGATTCTCTCTCTTTTAAAGAAAATCAATCGAGAAATGGGCGTAACCATCATTATCATCACGCATCAGATGAGCGTGATAGAGTCTATCTGCGATGAAGTGGCGATTATCGACCACAGTCATATTGCGGAGTGCGGACCGGTCAAAGAAGTGTTCCAATCCCCTAAGACGGAGATCGGAAAGAGGCTGATTCTCGGTGAAGGCGAAAAGGAAGCGTTCTTTGGCAGCGGAAGACGATTCCGTATCGTGTTTGACGGAAGAAAGGCGCATGAGCCGATTCTTTCCGAACTGATTCTGGCATTGCACACGCCGGTCAACATCCTCTTCGCCAACACAAAGGAAGTGGACGGGATGGCGGTAGGGCAGATGGTGATAGAACTGCCCGAGAACATGGAGGACATTCTTCATGTCACGGAATTTATGAAGGAACGCGGCATTGCATTTGAGGAGGTAAGGCGCTAAGGATGAGTATAAAAGAAATGATTCCCATGTTTCAGACGGAAACCGTGGCGACCTTATATATGGTCAGTATTTCCACGGTGATTTCTTACCTGATCGGTATTCCTCTCGGGGTGATTCTCGTTGTGACGGAGGAAGGAGGGCTTTGCCCGATGAAACTCGTGCACGCCGTTCTCGGCTTTCTCACGAATATTTTTCGGACCATCCCGTTCCTGATTCTGCTGGTCATGGTGCTGCCGATTACGCAGTTCCTGGTGCATACGACGCTGGGGCCGACGGCCATCATTCCTCCGCTCGTCTTTGCCGCTGCCCCCTACATTGCGAGAATGGTGGAATCCTCCTTAAAGGAAGTGGACGAAGGCGTCATCGAAGCGGCGCGTTCCATGGGCGCGAGCCGCAGGCAGATCATCTGGAAGGTTTATCTTCCGGAAGCGAAACCGAGTCTCTATATCGGTGCAGCGATTTGTATCACCTCGATTCTGTCCTACTCCGCTATGGCGGGATTTGTAGGCGGCGGCGGACTCGGTGCGATTGCCTTAAACTACGGGTATTATCGCTATAAGACGGACATCATGATTATCGCGGTGGTTGTCCTGGTAGGCATCGTGCAGATCATTCAGGAGTTCTGGATGCGCCTGGCAAAATTCAGCGACAAGAGGAGAAGAGTTTAGTTTTCTCCCTTTAGCATAGAAACCAAAAGGAAACTGTATAGTAGAAAAGGAGAAGTTATGAAAAAAAGAGTAGTAGCCCTGCTTCTGGGACTTGCAGCGATTTCTCTCGCTGCCTGCGGTGGAAAGAAGGCGGAGTCACAGGCAGAGACCACGAAGGCTGCCGAGTCCGGAACGGATAAGGCGGGAGAGAAGGAAAGTGCGAAAGCCACTGAGGAAGCGAAGGCGGACGGAGAAGCCGTGAAGATTAAGATTGGCGCTTCCCCAAGCCCTCATGCAGAGATTCTTGAGGCGGCAAAGGATGCTTTAAAGAAAGAAGGCGTGGACATTGAGATCGTGACCTACAACGACTATGTACAGCCGAACCTTGCTACAGACCAGGGACAGATTCAGGCAAACTATTTCCAGCATCAGCCGTATCTCGATGATTTCAACAAGGAGAACAACACCCATGTTGTCTCTGTAGGAAAGATTCACTATGAGCCGTTCGGTATCTATGCCGGAAAGTCCAAGGACTTAAAGGACATTAAGGACGGCGCGAAGATTGCCGTACCGAACGATACGACCAATGAAGCAAGAGCCCTCCTTCTTTTAGAGGCAAACGGCATCATCAAGCTGAAGGACGGTGCAGGACTTACGGCAACCAAGCAGGATATCGTTGAGAATCCGCACAATGTCGAGCTTTATGAAGTAGAAGCGGCACAGATTCCTCGTTCTTTGGATTCTGTCGACTTCGCTTGCATGAACGGAAACTATGCTATTCAGGCAAACTTTAAGCCGAGTGACGCGCTTGCTGCGGAGAAGTCCGATTCCGAGGCGGCACAGACCTATGCCAACATCATTGCGGTTGCCGAGAAGGACAAGGATGCAGAGTGGGCAAAGAAGATTGTAGAAGTTTTACATTCCAAGGAAATTCAGGATTTTATCAATAAGAAGTACGACGGTGGCGTAGTTCCCATCGACTAAGGAAGCGGATTTCCCACAATAAAAGAAAGTTTTAAGAATTTAAAGTAGCGGTCATGCTTGCATTCATGGCCGCTTTCTTGTAAGAATAAATAGGTGTTATACAGATAGATGCTTTACAAGTTGTGTGTGCTACTTGTTCACAAACAGAAAAGTGGGAACAAAGGCAGAGCGAAAAAGATTCCATTGCTTAAGCAAGAAAGATTCAGCAGGCAAAGCAATGTAAAGTGATGGACGTTTCGTAGAGGGAAGGGTTTATGAATAATGTAGAGATGAGAAGATTTGCAGGAAAGCAGTGGAGGAAGAACTTTCTGACATTTTTCGCCGCTTTTATCCTGCTTTTAGCCGTATATCTGGGGATTGCCATTGCGTTTTCTTTTGTGCTGAGTCCCAGTCTGGTTTTGACGCTCTCCTCTTTACAAGAGGGGATACAGTATGGTTTGAATCTCAGCATTTCAGGGATTCTTCTCGCTCTTTTTCTCTGTGTTCTTCTGCTCTACCTCGTGATAACGTCTTTTTCTTTTCTTTATATGGCTTTGAAACTGACGAGAGGGGAAACGATCACGCCCTTTGATATTTTTTATACCTTAAATCTGAAAAACTTTCCCATGCAGAGAAGCCTTATCGGCTATACCTTCCTCTATCTGATTCTCCCTTGGGGACTGAATGCGCTCTTTATCTTCTTCTTCGGGTTCAGCATGAAGAATCCCGTACTCAATTTCCTGGAGGAAGCGGCATTCCATATTGCTATCGGTACATTTCTGCTCTTTTATCTTTGTGTTCCCTTTCTGATCTTGGAGAGGAAAGCTGTCAGCCTGAAAGATGCGATGCAGAAGAGCGTGGCAATGATGCAGAAGGAGTGGAAACACTTTCTTCGGCAAGTGCTCTTCTTTCTTGCGATTCGCCTTGGGGCAAATCTGCTTGCCTCCATGTGGAGCTACATTCTGGACAACAGTTCATTTCCCGATATGCTCCTTTCCGCCTTTTACGTCCTTTACCTTTCTCCCTGCTTTATTCTCGTGCAGGCGAAGTTCTATCAGGAGATTCTGAAGAAACAGGAAATCCTCGGGAGGGCGGAGACCCAAGAGCCGGAGGAAGGGCGTGAAGCCGAAGAGGAACGAAATGTCGTGATGGTGAGCGAAACGGAAGAGGAACGAAATGTCGTAGCGGAGCAGGAGGCGCTCTTTCAGCCGGAGGAAGTGCGTGCGGAGTCGCAGGA
>JABZIV010000051.1 GCA_015258095.1 Lachnospiraceae bacterium | reverse complement strand
ATCTTATGGTGATAAATCTTTTCACCCTGTACCATGCGGTACTGTGTGCTTATGCGGTATTAGCAGTGATTTCTCTCTGTTATCCCCCTCCATAAGGCAGGTTACCCACGTGTTACTCACCCGTCCGCCACTAGATAACGTATCTTCCGGCCGAAGCTTTCCGATACGCATCCCGTTCGACTTGCATGTGTTAGGCACGCCGCCAGCGTTCATCCTGAGCCAGGATCGAACTCTCATAATGTAGTACTTTCCTTAAAGGAAAGTACGGAATGTACCGACTGCAACGAAGTTGCACCCTGCGTAGCAGGGCTCCGAACTTGCCTCAAAGCAAGGAGGAGGTCCAATACATAAAATCTGCCATCACTGACAGTTTAAGTTCAGTCCAAGTCAAAACGCGCTTAGCTTGTTTTTCCTTAATTACTGTAAAAGTTTGTTTTCGCTGCACATTTCTGTGCTTCTGAATTTTCTCTGCCGGAATTCCGGCTTTTCGTTCTTCTTTCGAAGAACTTCTTTTCAAGAATCTTCAGGGTCTGTGTATTATTCGATCTTTGATTGTCAAGGTTCTGTAGGACTTTTCTGAGGAAAAGTCTTTCCCTGCCGGCTCGTTTAGAGCGACAGCTTGTGTATATTAGCATTCTGAAATCGGCTTGTCAACAAAAAATTCGCTTTTAATTTGAAAATAATTTTTCTCTTTTTCAATATACAAGATATAGTTTTTATTCCTCCATATCTTGTTTTCCTTACAATGATTTAAGGGTTACAGATTGCACAGGGTATGTAGCCTTTCCGTATCGCATCTTCTCTGCTGACAATAGCCACCTTGTTGGATTCTTTCATTTGCTTTATGCTCCTGCAAGAAGGTCTATGAAACTTATGTGTATTTTTATTTCCTATATAACTGTACTCCGTAGGGTTCGCTGTAGTGCTTTCTCTACTTGTCTGCGTTTCGGTGTTTTTTTGCACTTGCCCCTGATTCTGTGCTGTTCCGTTTTCTCCCGTTCCCACCATCTTTGTCTGCACAGAATTGTTTACCATCCACGCTCCGGAATCATTTACAAGGAATCCGTCGGGCGTTTCTCCTTTGACGACAAGATACCCGTCGTTCGTAAAATAATAGCACTCTGCAATACCGTCATGATTCCCGTCAATCCAATGCCATCCATCCTGATACCACGTGCTGTTCTCCGCATTGGTTCCATACCACCAACCTTTTTCCGCATTGCCCTGCCAACCGGAAGCGTAACTTTGCATAGGAAACAAGAACACAAAACAGCTGAGTAAAATAGAAACAATTTTTTTCATTTTCCTTCCTCCATTTTTGACACGTTCGCATTAAAAATTAATATTTTATATTTTACTTCAAAACATTCGCAAAGGGCAACACGTATTCCTTTTTATTTAAAATAATCTCTTTATGGAAAACTATTTTCTCTCAAAGAATATACCTTCTCTGATTTATACCAAAAGAATTATAGAGCGCCTCTTTTATACCGACATATACATTTAGAACAGATTCTTTTATATTGTACGCAATGCATAACGCTTGGGGAAAAAAGGAGTATATACATGGAATTCCCACAAGAATTCTTTTTAGATGAAGTAAGAGACGGTTTCTTTGTGCCGGCGATGATGAAAAGAGCATGGGCCGCCGAACTGGAAATCTTAATTGAAATTGACAAAATCTGTGACAGACATCATATTCGCTATTTTATTGATTACGGAACACTGCTCGGCGCCATGCGGCATAAAGGCTTCATTCCATGGGATGACGACATTGACATTTCCATGAAAAGAGAAGACTACGTCCTTTTCGCCTCTGTTGCAGGAAAAGAACTTCCGGCGGAACTCAGCTTTCGTTCTTTGGAGGAGAATAATCCGGACTGTGAGCTGGTAAGCTCCATCCAGCACAACACGATGCTGGTTTCTTCCCCGGCTCTCCAGAAGTACCACAACTTCCTTTTCGGTGCAGGAGTGGATATCTTCGTGTATGACCTGCTCTCTCCCGATGCGGAGAAGGAGAAGGAGCGGATGTCCGTCTTGAAGTCGCTTTGCATATTGGCTTCCTATCCTGCACTCGAGGGGGAAAATAAAGACGTTTTAGAAAGGGAGGCCCAAAAGGTAGAGAAAGCACTTGGGATAAAGCTTCCCCGCACGTCCGCTTTTCATAAGCGGATTCTTTCCCTCCTCATGGATTGCTTCATGAAATTCAATCAGGAAAATGGAGACAAGACGGCAAATCTCCTGGATCTTATCCTCTATAAAGCGCAGGGAAACGGCATTTTTGAAAAAAGCTGGTTTCAGGACGAAAGCTACTTGGACTTTGAATTTCTGGCTTTACCCGTTCCGAAAGAATACACAAAGATTATGCGGGAAAAATACCACCACTATGAAAGCTTCCTAAAAGGAGGCGGAGATCATCATTACCCTATGTACCGGAAAATGGAACAGGCATACCGGGATGGGATTGGCGGAAAATTATATTACGAATATACCGTAGACCCCCATTTGCTGAAAAAAGATACACAGAGAAGTACTTTCTTAAAGAGCGCCGATTCTATTGCAAGAAAGACGCGCATTCTCTTTCTCCCCGCTATGTATCGGCGCTGGGATGCACTACGGGGTGTATTCCGGGAAGCAACGAAGGACCCGGATACGGAATGCTTTGTTGCACCGATTCCGTACTATTTTAAAGACGGCTTGGGAAATTGTATTTCGGCACAATGGGATTTTCCCCTCTATGCGGAAGAAATGGGTGAAGGGAATCCAAATCTACTGGATTATCGGACGCTTGATTTACAGACATTTGCTCCGGATGCCATTATCATAAACGACGCTTGTGACGAATATAATCTGAGCTTTATGGTGGAACCGCAGTTCTTCAGCAAGAACCTGAAGCAGTACACAAAGGCACTGCTCTATTTTCCCTGGTTCATCACGGCAGAGATTGATATAGAAGATAAAGAAGACGGAAAAGCCGTCACCAATGCGGAAAATTATGTTGTGATGCCGGCACTCGTACACGCCGATTATGCGATATTGCAATCCGAAGCGATTGTAAGGCTTTATCAATTGCTCCTCGAAAAAGAGAGTGGCAGCGAATACGCTTCTTATTGGAAGGAAAAACTCCTGCCCTACGGAAGTTCCCTCCTGGACGGCAGTCCGGAAGAAGAAGACTACGGTTCTTCCGCACTGTGGAAAAAGCTGAAAAGAAAAGTATTCTAAAAGGAGAAGAAAATGTATTACCTGGATCCACGAATCAAAGACCTGCATCGGATATTCGATCAGAATGAAAGAAAAGACTATCTCAGGCTCGACCTGAATGAAAACCCCGGCGGGCTTCCGGAAGAATTTGTTCGTAAGGTTCTTTCCGAGGTTACACCGCAGTTTGTGGCACAGTATCCGGAAACGCTGCATTTTACGGAAGTCCTGGCAAAATTCCTCGGGACGGATATCCGGCACCTCTGTCTGGTCAACGGTTCTTCTGAAGGCATCCGCTACATCATACAAGCCTTCACTTCTGTAAACGGACGCATCGTCGGCGTAGTTCCTTCCTACTTCATGTTCCAGATTTATGCGGAAATGTACGGCAGAAACTTCGTACAGGTTCCCTATCCGGATGATCTCCGGATGCCGGTCGGGAAGATTCTCAAAGAATTGACCGACGAAACGGAACTCTTGATTCTTCTGAACCCGAACAATCCGATGGGGAACGTTTATACGGAAGAAGAATTTCGGGAGATTCTGAAAGTTTGCAAAGAGAAGGAAATCACCATCTTAATTGATGAGGCGTATCACTATTTTTATCCGAAGACCTTCCTGCAATATGCCTTGGAAGAGCGCAGGGTCTTCGTCACGAGAACTTTTTCCAAGCTCTTCTCGATGGCAGGCTGCCGTCTCGGCTATGTTGTCGGGCATCCCGATGATATTCAGTACGTCCAGAAATTCTGCACGCCGCATAACACGAACGCTTTCGCCATGAAGTTTGCAGAAGAAATCATTACCCACCCGACCGTTCTCTCCGACCTGATTCAGAATTTCAAGGAAGGCAGAGCGTACTTAGTGCGCGAGCTGGACGCGCATCATTACCTTCATCAGGGCGAAGCCGGGAACTTTCTATTTATTCAGGCGAAAGGAAACGCCGAAGATATCGTTAAGAAGATGAAAAAGGACTACGGCATTCTCATCAAATGCTATCCGTCTATCGGAAAATTGGGCGATTGTCTCCGCGTAACAATCGGCGAAAAGAAATATATGGAGCGCTTTATGAATGCGCTCCTGGAAATCGAACAATAAGTTCAGAAGAAAACTGTCGTCAAAGAAGAAAACTGTCGTTAAAAAGGAGAAGGAACTTCTATGGTTAAAGTCATTACCTACGGCACTTATGATCTGCTACACGAGGGGCATATTCGCCTATTAAAAAGGGCAAAGGCGCTCGGAGACTATCTGATTGTCGGCGTGACTTCGGATGACTTTGACCGAAGTAGAGGTAAAATCAATGTCAAGCAATCCCTGGCGGAACGGATCGAAGGGGTGCAAAAGACCGGTCTCGCAGACGAAATCATCGTTGAGGAATACGAAGGGCAGAAAATTGACGACATTCAAAAATATGATGTCGATATCTTCACCGTGGGATCCGACTGGGAAGGGTATTTTGATTATCTGAAAGACTATTGCACGGTAATCTACCTTCCCAGAACGACCGGCATCTCCAGCAGTGAGATACGCAGTGAAAATCGAAAACTCAGTCTCGGTCTCCTTGGCGGATTTGAGCAGACGGTCTTAAATAAATATTATCAGGAAAGCACATACGTGAACGGCATCAGCGTCACCGCACTCTTTAATTCCAGTAAAAGTGACGTCGCTTCCCAAAAGGATTACGACGATTTTCTGGAGGACTGCGACTGTGTCTATATCCTTTCTCATCCGAAAAAACATTATGCGGAAATCAAGCGTGCTTTGGAAAAAGGAAAGCACGTTCTTTGCGAGTCTCCGATTACTCTGAAAGTTAAGGAGACCGAAGAACTCTTTCAGCTTGCCAAAGAGAAAAATCTGGTTCTCATGGAAGCCATCAAGACCGCCTATTCCAACGCCTATAACCGCTTAATTCTTCTCGCCAAAACCGGAAAAATCGGCAAAGTGGTTTCCGTCGATGCCACCTGTACCAGTATCCAAAGCGTGGACCATCAAAATCTGGAATCCTCCTGGAACAGTATTTCCGCATGGGGTCCAACCGCTATGCTCCCGATTTTCCAGCTATTCCGCGGCTCTTATGAGAAACAGATTTACTCTTTGTTTGAAAATGAAGAACTGAAATATGACAACTTTACCAAAATTGACTTCTTCTTCCAAAATGCTACCGCTTCCATAAAAGTCGGACGTGGTGTAAAATCCGAAGGTGAACTGGTGATTTCCGGAACAAAGGGATATATCTACGTCCCTGCCCCCTGGTGGAAGACCGATTACTTTGAGCTTCGTTTCGAAGATGCAAATGAAAATCGTCGTTATTTCTACCCGTTGGAGGGAGAGGGTATACGGAATCAGCTTCTTGACTTCTCGAAAGCCATCGTGGAAGGCAAGAAATCCCCTTATCTTCAAAATGAAATTTCCGAGAAAATCACTGCGGTATTGGAAGATTTCTACGCAGAGAAAGACATGAAAAAAATCCTTCCCTGAGTAGGAAGCGGGAAGGAAAGAGGTGCTCTATGGCGAAGGTTCTTGCATTTTTCGCGGAAGGAACAGAAGAAATTGAATGTCTCACAGTAGTGGACATTTTACGACGGGGCGGGGTGGACGTGGATCTCGTTTCCATTACAAAGAATAAAGAAGTTTGCGGTTCCCATAAAATCAGGGTGGTCTGTGACAAAACAATCGATGACGCGGACCTAGACAGCGCAGAGCTTCTCTTTCTTCCGGGGGGCATTCCCGGTGTTCCGCATTTAGAAGAAAATCAGATCGTAATCCGTGCTTTGAAAGCGCAGAAAGAAGCGGGAAAAAAGCTCGCGGCAATCTGCGCTGCGCCGAGTATTCTGGGGCATCTCAGCTTTCTCTCCGACCTTCCCTTCACCTGCTATCCCGGTTTTCAAGAAGGAATTGACGGGGTAGAAAATGCACGTTGGACAGGACGCGCTGTGGAAGTGACGAAGCAGATCATCACCGGGCGCGGAATGGGTGTCGCGGTAGACTTTGCCCTCGCTGTTCTGGAACAACTGGAAGGAAAAGAAGTCGCTGAAAAAATCAAAAAAGGAATTCAGCATCCGGATACCATTTAAGAAAATATAAACCATTGCAGGAAGTTAACCCTTACGGAGTACGTTCGCGTTATGTGCAGAATCGTGCAAAATCCCGGGTCTTTCTAAGAGATGTCGTTGTCGCACGGCATCTCCTTTTTTTCCGCCTTTTTCTCCTGTACAAAACGGTCTAACTCCATTTTGATGAGACTGGCAATCGGCGCGGCAAGAAAAATACCGAGAAATCCGCCCACACTTCCCCCGATCATTAAAGAAATCAGCACGACAAGCGGATGCACATCGATATTCTTAGAAAGAAGCCTCGGATTAATCACATTTCCATCCAAGGTCTGGATCACAAATAGCGCAAGTACTGCCGGAGGAAGCTTTGTAAACTCGCCATAGAGCACGCACACCAAAGCGGTGAGACCATACGCAACGACCGGACCGACATAGGGAATGAGATTTCCAAAACCGGTAAGGACAGCAATCATCAGGGCATAACGAACTTTCAGAATACTGAGTGTTCCGCCGACGAAAACTGCCATAATCAGTCCGTCAATCACCTGTCCACGAAGATACCCCGAAAATACACGGTCTGCATCCGCACAGAAATTCCGCAGTCTTTCTACCCTTTTCTTGCCCAGAAAAACAGTCCATACATTCTCCCAATACTGTAAAATCTTCTTTCCGTCCGCTAAAAAATAGAGGGAAAACAGGATACCGAAAGTAAACGTACTGAGTGCCGCTCCCAGATTCCCGAGAGAAGAAAAAGCACTCTGTCCGATATTTTGAAAGAATGCCATAGCTCTTTGCAAGAGAAGTTGAATTGCACGCCTCGCGTCCTCTCCCCCCAGCGGTAAATCTCCTAAGCGATGATAAAGATCCGCATAGAACTTCTCCACTGTTATCGCAAAGTCTCCTATCCCCTGAAAAAGATCGTAAAAACGCAAGAGCTGCACACTGTTACTCAGGGAAGAAAGGAGGAGAGATCCGAGCAGTAGAATCCCGAGAAGCACAAGAAGGAAGCTAAGAAATATCGACAAATTGCGTCGAATTCCCGCCCTCTTTTGGAAGAATGCGCTTTTCAGAAGAATCTTCTCAAAAAAATGGCAAAGAGGGCTCAGGAGATACGCTATGGCAAAGCCCAGAAGAAGGGGGGAAAGCACCTGCTCTCCCCACGGAAATAAGCGGTGAATACTCTCCCCGAGTACAGGGAAACTGTCCAGAATACGGATACAGATATGATAGACCAATGCCGTCAGAAAGAAATAAAAAGCAACTAAGGCATACTTCTTATTCCAAAGACTCTTCCAATCCATACGTTTCCTTCCCTCTCTTCCTGCTTCTTCCTGTTTCTTCCCGTTTCTTCCTATTTCTCTCTATTTCTTCTTGCTGTTACTTTCTTACTGTGCCGAAACAATCAGATGCATAAATCCGTCCGCACGGAGGGTCACTTCTCCTACTTTCTCTTTGGGAATAGAGAGATAAAGGGTCTTATCCTCTACAAAGTAGAGCCCTTCTCCGGCTTCCACTGTAGAAAGGGAATCCGCCTTTTGGTAAGTCACTCCGTTCACTTCTACTGCATTCAGCTTGGAAAGAAATGCCGCAGCGGTTCCTTTAAACGTATCCTTCAGGGTAATCTTTAGAGAATGCTCCCCCTCTTCCCGGTCGGCTCTCGGAGGAAACTCTTTTCCGTCCGGCTCATCAATCTGCTTCTCCTCCGTTCCCACATCGAAGGAAAAATCCTCGAGCGGTCCTTCCTCCGTCATCAACCTGAGCGTATACTTTCCCGGGCGGGAAAGGGTCTTGAAGTTCCCCACTGCCTGATTTGCTTTAATTCGAATCTGACTCTTTTCTCTATCCAGACTGATGATGCTTCCCTGTCCATCCCCGGAAACGGTATAGGAGACCGGACGATCTTCCGGATCCGTGAGGCTCACGGCAAGAAGCTTTGTCATGATTTCCTTCGGCACAGCAATAGTCAGATCTTGCCCGTTTACTGCCTTTCCAAGGACTGCCAGGCTCTGCTGTTCATTTTCCTCCGGTTTCTCCGGTTTCGTTTCGTCTTCTTTCTTACCTTCCTCCGGCTTTTCCGGCTTTGTCTCCTCTTCTTTCTTGCCTTCCTCCGGCTTCTCCGGTTTCGTTTCGTCGGTCTTCTTTTCGTCCTCGCCTTTCCTGTTACTGTCTGTCTGCGACGCTGTATTTCTTCCCGCACTGCCTCCGGAAGTTCTGCCGGAAGACGATCCGCTACGGCTTGGACTGCTCTCCATGATGACCGGTCTGCTGGCACCGGCTACCTGCTGCGCCGTTCCGGACGCGGAAATGCCGTGCCCTGCCACATAGTAAGCACTTCCACTCTCATCCACCCAGCGTCCGCTGTCGTCTAGCTTATAGCCGTCCGCTGTCGTTGTACTCTTCTGTAATTCTCCATAGCTTTCATCGTCTTTTTCACTAAAATAATAACAGTAGCCGTCAATCCAATTCCAGCCACTGAGCAAAGCCCCTTCTCTGCTGCCCTTCTCCGTATTGAAAAAATAGGACTTCCCGTTTCGACTGAGCCAACCGGTCTTTAGAAAGCCGGTACTCTCATCCAGAAAATACCAATCCCCCTTATAAACCATCCACCCTTTTACTGTATTTGCTTTCGGATCCTGAAAAGACCAGGCTTGCTTTTCCAGTTTCCACTGTCCTTCCGTATCCGGTCTTCCCGTCTTCGCAACGGCAGGAATGGCGTTTCCCATCATCATGGATAAGGACGCCACCGCAATGACCGCACTCTTCAAAGCTCTTCTCACCATAAATTGAACTCCTTTCTACAAGAGCCTTCCGGCTCAATTCCGACTCGGCGTTCCTATGCTATCATGTTTTATTCATTAAATAAATTACATTTTTATTATAAAATTATGCCTTAATTCTATTTTAATTAAGCAATTTTACCAAGAAATCCGCTCTCTTTCTTCTTCACAATCCTGATTTTTCTTTTCCTGCGCCTTTCTTTCTGCTTTTTCGCGTTTTCTTAAGATTTGATAAACTATCCTTCCCTTTATGCTTCTTTTTATCGCAAAAATGTGGATAAGTCCGAAATCTCTTTCTGAAATCAGAAAAAAATCTTTGACTTATCCACAAGAATTACACTTTTACACATTGCCAAGCTATTTTCAGCGCTTGCTTTTTCCCCATTTTTCGATAAAGGAAAAGAAAAAGTTACGCTTTTTTTACTTTTTCCATTTTAAGAACAAATCTTCTCTTTTTCTCGACTTATTTATCGTTCTTCTCCCACTTTTTGAGCAGATATAGGAACTTCCTATAAACCCGCTCCCACCTGATAGTTTCCGAGAAAGCTCTTCAGGCGCGCATTTTCCGAAGAAAATACCTCTTCCGCCGTCCCGCTTGAGAGGCACTCCCCTCCTGCCATAAAAAGAATCCGATCCGAAATCTCCCTGGCAAACTGCATCTCGTGTGTCACAATCACCATTGCCATCTTATGATCTTTCAGGGAGCGAATCAGCGCAAGAACTTCCCCGGTGAGTTCGGGGTCCAGTGCGGAAGTCGGCTCATCAAAGAACAGAATCTTCGGCTCCAAAGCAAGAGCTCTTGCTATCGCCACACGCTGCTTCTGCCCTCCGGAGAGCGCATAGGGATATTGCTCCGCCTTCTCTAAAAGACCCATACGGGCAAGTAAATCTCTTCCCTTCTCCAGCGCAAAGGCTTTCTCCTTCTTCTGTACATGAATCAGCGCATCCGTAACATTTTCCAAAACAGTCCAATGCGGGAAGAGATTAAAATTCTGAAAAACGAGTCCGACGAGTGCCTTGGCTTCCTGTAGATTCTTCTCTTCTCCCTGCTTTCCCACTGTCTTTCCATTATAGGAAATCTCTCCGCTGTCCGCAGTCTCGAGGAAAGTGGCAATCCGAAGGAGAGTTGACTTCCCGGAACCGGACGGTCCAATGATGCCCAGTACTTCCCCTTCTGCACAGGACAAATCAATCCCCTTCAGGACCTCTACCCCGGAGAACGCCTTTTTTATCCCTTTCATCTCTAAAATCGTCATGTCCTTCCTATCTTCCCTTTCTATCTATCTTCCCTTTCTATCTATCTTTCCTTTCTTTCTGTCTTCCCTTTCTTTTTCCCTCCCTTCTTTCAGCAAAGAGAGCGGGAAAAGAAAATTTAGTGATAGTATTCCAGCCTTTTCTCGCAGTATTCCATAAATGCCGCCACGATAAAGTTAAAAAGATAATACAGTACTCCTGCCATGATGAGAGGCAGCATGGAACTTTCCGAGGAGGAAATCGCCTTCGCCGTTGTAAACATTTCCATCACCGAAATGGAAAAAGCGAGAGAAGTGTCCTTCACGAGAGTAATCACTTCATTCGTAATCGAAGGCAGGATATTTTTCCAGACCTGCGGAAAGACAATACGAAAGAAACACTGTGCAGGGCTGTAACCGAGAATCTCCGCCGCTTCCACCTGTCCCTTATC
>JABZIV010000050.1 GCA_015258095.1 Lachnospiraceae bacterium | reverse complement strand
ACTTTATGGCAAGATCCGAGCTGTTCTTTGCTTTCTCTTTCTCCTCAGGGCTGATTTCTCCGAGGAAGGACTGTGGCGGAAAAATCATAACCTTCTCCACGGTCATGGGCTTTCCGTCCTCTGTAAGGCAGGAAACGAGGGCTTCTCCGGTTCCCAGATTCTCCAGGACTTCCAGCGTATCAAAGGAAGGATTCTCCCGAAAACTGTCCGCTACCGCTTTCAGCTTCTTCCTCTCTTCGGGTGTATAAGCGGAAAGTCCATGCTGGATTTTGTTGCCCAGCTGGGAAAGGATGCTTTCCGGAATATCAGCCGGATTCTGACTCACATAGTAGATTCCGATGCCCTTGCTCCGAATCAGCCTGGTTACCTGGGTAATCTTCTCCAGTAGCGCTTTTTCGCAGTCCTGAAACAGAAGATGTGCTTCATCAAAGAAGAAAACCATGCGCGGCTTCTCAAGGTCTCCCACTTCCGGTAAATTCTCATACAATTCGGAAAGAAGATAGAGGAGAAAAGTCGAATAGATTGTCGGATCGGAAGCCACCGATTTTGCATCTAAAATAGAAATGACCCCTTTTCCTTCGGCATTCACTCTGAAAAAATCCCGGACATCGATTGCCGGCTCTCCAAAAAATTCCGCTCCGCCTCGATCCTCGAGAGCCACTACAGAACGCAGAATGGCATTTAAGCTCTGTGTAGATAACTTCCCGTAACTTTTCTCATAATCTTTGTTATTCTCACTGATGTACCGGAGCATTGCGCGAAGGTCTTTTAAATCGAGCAGAAGGAGACCTTCCTCATCGGCGATACGAAAAATAATACGAAGGATATCCCCCTGCACATCCGACAGTCCTAAAATACGACTTAAAAGTAGGGGACCCATCTCTGAAACGGTCGTACGAAGAGGAATCCCTCCTTCTTTCGTGAAGGAAAAGAAATTCACGGGAAAGGCTCTGTAAGAAAATTCCGCTTCCGTAAGACCGCAACGCTTTTTCCTTTCTTCCAGCTTTTCAGAAGAAACGCCCGCCTTATATAAGCCGGATAAATCCCCCTTAAAGTCCGACAGGAACACCGGAATGGAGAGGTCGGAAAACCGTTCCGCAAGAACCTTCAGGCTCACCGTCTTTCCGGTTCCCGTAGCACCGGCTATAAAACCGTGCCGATTCAACTTATCGGAACAGATTCCTACTCTGTTTCCCTCTTCATTCACCGCAAAATCAATCTTTCCCATATTGCCTCCTCACTAAAACTTCTTTTTTATTATAAAAAAAGACGCAATGTTTTCAAGTGCTATGCTGCTCTCTTGCGAATCTCCTAGCGTTATGCTAGGATATATGTTTATGAAGGAGAGTAAACAGCATGATGATTTCTACAAAAGGGCGTTATGCTCTAAGTACATTGATTGATATTGCTAAAAATGAGGAGGAAAATACACCGGTTTCCATCAAAGAAATAGCGGAGAGGCAGGGTATCTCCATCAAATATCTCGAGCAAATCATTGCTCTTATGGTGAAAGGAAAACTCTTAAAAAGTATTCGCGGTGCGAAAGGCGGCTACCTTCTCTCAAAGGAAGCGAGTCTCATTCGGGTTGGAGAAATTCTCGATGCTGCGGAAGGCACTCTTGCTCCTGTAGAATGTGTACGAGAGGGTGCGTGCTGCGAAAAATCCGCCTCCTGCCCCACTTTCCCGTTATATAAAGAAATCGACGATGCCATCTATGCCGTGGTAAACCGCTACACGCTTTCCGATCTGCTCTAGGGTGCACGTCTCTTAAAACCGCTACCCTTCGTTTTCTTTTTATGCTATATTGTCAGAAGTATTTGATCCTGAAGGAATGGAGAATCTATGAAATTAATCAGTTTTGCTATCCCTTGCTATAATTCTTCCGCCTATATGCGTAAATGCATCGAAAGCATCCTTCCCGGTGGGGAAGAAGTGGAAATCATCATCGTCGACGACGGTTCACAGAAAGACAATACCTTAGAAATTGCCAAAGAGTACGAGAGAAACTATCCCGGCATCTGTAAAGCAGTCCATCAGGAAAACGGAGGACACGGTGAGGCCGTAAATACCGGTCTGAAGAATGCCGCAGGACTCTATTTTAAAGTCGTCGATTCGGATGACTGGCTGGATTCCGATGTACTTCTGGAAGTTCTGGAAAGAATCCGGAATATTACTTTGTCCGGTGACAGCATTGATCTCTTTGTTGCCAATTTTGTTTATGACAAGGTCGGACAGGAAAATAAAAAAGTGATGTCCTACAGTAATGCCTTTCCGGAAGAAAGAATCTTCGGCTGGAATGAGATGCGGCGTTTCCATCTCGGTCAGTATATTCTGATGCACTCCGTCATCTATCGCACTAAATTACTCCGGGATGCCGGTCTTGTCCTTCCGAAGCACACCTTCTATGTGGACAATCTGTTCGTGTATTTACCGCTCCCGCATGTCAAGAAACTGTACTATTTTAACAGAAATCTCTACCGCTACTATATCGGAAGGGAAGATCAGTCCGTGAACGAAACGGTGATGATCGGACGTCTTGACCAGCAGTTTCGAGTGAACCGACTGATGATTGATTCCTGTGATGTCATGAAGGTACAGCCCAAGAAACTTCGTAACTATATGATTCTTTATCTGGAAATCATCACGACGGTGTCTTCCGTCCTTTCCATCAAGTCGGAAAAAGAGGAGAATCTCGAAAAGAAAAAGGAGCTTTGGGAATACTTAAAAAAAGAGCACTTTGCGCTCTGGTTCAAAATGCGCAGCAGTTTCCTCGGGCAGGGAGTGAACCTCCCCGGAAAGATTGGAAACAAGCTGACGATTCTGGCCTACCGTTTAACCCAAAAATTCTACGGTTTCAATTAAATGCGGATGATCCGCAAAAACCGGCTTTGCATGGTAAAATCATCCTTGCAGAGCCGCTTTCTTTTGACTAAAAATAAAGAAAACGAATAAAAAAAACGAAATGCTAAAAAATGAAAGTGATAAAAAATCGAAATGCTAAAAAATTGTAATCTTTGTAAACGAGGTAAAAAATGAAGCTTGCTATCATCACCGGCGCATCCAGAGGTATCGGCAGAGAGACCGCCAAGACCTATGCCAAAGAAGGGTATTCCCTGCTCTTAAACTGCGAAAAAAATATAGCCTTACTGGAAGAATTAAAGACGGAAATCGAAGGGAGTCTCCCCGAGTCTCAACTCGCGGGAAGACGAGTCTATGACGAAAAATGCACGGTAGATAAACTCTCCCCGATGGAAATTACTCTAAAAGAGGGAAGCTTTTCCTCCGCATTCTTGGAAGGCTATTTTCATGCTAAAGAAACAGAACGCGTAGAAATAGACAAGCTTGTCTTAGTAATCAATCAGGGAAAGTCCACCTTGAATCTCACACAAGACTATACTGCCGATGAAACCGACAAGCTCCTTCAGGCAAATCTTCTGGAGCCCTTTCAACTCGTGCAGCGAATGATTCCTTATCTGCTCCGGGCGAAAGAAGGACGGATTCTTTTCAGTTCCTCTGTCTGGGGAAATGTCGGTGCCTCCATGGAAAGCTTATATTCTCTCACAAAGGGAGGCATCAACAGCTTTGTAAAAGCACTCGGAAAAGAACTTGCGCCTTCGCACATCGCTGTAAATGCAGTCGCTTTCGGTGCAGTAGATACCGACATGAATGCCTGGCTCACAGGGGAAGAACGAAGCAGTCTGGAAGAAGAAATTCCCTACGGCAGAATGGCAACAGTAGAGGAAGCCGCCGATTTCCTGCTCCTTCTTTCCAAGGCGCCGCTCTATCTCACCGCACAGGTCATTCCCTTTGACGGAGGGTGGATATAGCTTAAGTACAAAACTACCCCAGTGCCACATCTAGTGCCATCATGACGGTAAATCCTACGGCAAAGAGCAGCACTCCCCAGTTTGAGTGCTCTCCTTCTGCGGTTTCCGGAATCAGCTCTTCGACAACCACATAAATCATCGCACCTGCCGCAAAGGAGAGGAAATAGGGCATAAGAGGAGAAAATACCGGGGCAAAAAGAAGCATAAGAACCGCTGCAACCGGCTCCACTGCTCCGGAAAGAACACCATTCACGAAAGCCTTATGTTTATTCTGTCCGTTTGCGTGCAGGGGCATAGAAATAATTGCCCCTTCCGGAAAATTTTGAATAGCAATACCGATGGAAAGCGCAAGCGCCGCACCAAGGGAAAGTCCTGCATCTCCGGTAAGCATTCCGGCATAGACCACACCTACCGCCATACCCTCCGGAATATTGTGAATGGTCACCGCAAGGAGCATCATGGTCGTACGCTGAAAAGAGCTCCTCGGCCCCTCCGCTTTCTCTGCATTCAGATGCAGGTGCGGAATCAGCTTATCTAAGGCAAAGAGAAAGCGCGTTCCGATCCAAACGCCGATAACCGCCGGAAGAAAAGCGAGTCTTCCAAGACTGCTACTCTCTTCCATCGCCGGAATGAGTAAACTCCAGATGGATGCCGCAACCATGACCCCTGCCGCAAATCCCGTTAAGCCCTTCTCTACATCCGGAGGAATTACGGGTGCATTTCCCCCTGTAGTCTTATTTCCCTTCAAAAAATATACGCAGGCGGAACCAAGACTCGTGCCCACGAGAATGGAATCAAAATTCCCAGAGCAATATATTGACTATCCATACCTATTCTTTCCTTTACTACTATCTTTTTTCTAATGAAGAATCAGTATTTTCTATAAGCTACTACTTTGCTATATGCGCTCTACTCTTCTGTCTTCTCAATGCATTCTTAAGAAGTATTTGTATCTCCGTTTGTACAAAATTAAATACAATATACAATGTACATTCAGTAAATACAAGAAATTTTTTATAGGAATGAAATAGTCCAAAAATGAAATAGTAAAACTTCTTCTAGCCGTCTTATTTAAAACCGCATGCGCATCTGATACCACTCAACATTCCCGTGTACCGATTCAGAAAGACCTTCCAAAGTAAAACCGAACCGTGAATAAAAAGGGATTTTTTCTTTCTTACAGGTAAGAACCAGTCCCTCTCTTCCCTCTTCTTTTGCCATTCGAATGAACTCTTCCAACATTCTGGAAGCAATTCCTTTTCTGCGGTAGGATGGCATGGTATTCACTCCGAAAATCATCTGCCATCTTCCCTTTTCATCATGCAGAGATGCGTCTTCATACATTAAGTCAGTTAAATTCTCTTCATTCGTGCAAAAACCGTCCACAAAGGAAATGAGCTGATCTTCTTTATACAAAAGGAGAAAATGATTTCCATAGAACTTTAATCTTTCCCGAAAACTTTCTTCCGTTGCCGCCTCCAAGGGCGGGAAACAGGCCCTCTCTACCTTTGCCACTGCGGAAAGATCCGCTAAATCCCCTCTTTTTAACTGCCACTCTTCCCCATATTCTCCAAATCTATCTACCATCTATGTCCTTTTTCCTCTCCATTCCGTTTTTCAACCAATCCTTCCCATCAACAAAGCGGGAAACTATAAAGGACACAACATAGTCGCCGGCAGCATTAATCATCGTCGCCGGAGGATCAATCAGGTTTCCGATGGCAACCAGAATCGGAAAGGCAAGTTCCATATTATTTGGAAAGAAAATAGACGCAATGATATACTCCCCGATATATCCTCCTCCCGGTACACCACTCATTCCTACAGCGGAAAGCACGGCAACGAGAACGATGGCCGGAAGATCCGAAAACTTTACCGGTGTACCTAACGCCCCCATAACAAAGACAATCTTCAGCACGCAGGAGAAACAGGAGCCATCCATGTGCATGGTCGCGCCCAAGGGAATCACAATATCCGAAACATCCTTCGATATCCCGCTTTCGGCAGCAGCCTCCATATTACTGGGAATCGTTGCCACGGAGGAACAGGTTCCGAGAGACACAATCGCCGGCTTTACGATGTGCGAAAACATAACCTTCACCCCTTCTCTTCCTGCTCCGATGAAAGCCATCAGCGGAAAAGCGGTAAAGATATAAATAAAGCAAACGGGATAATATAAAAGCAGAGCCCTTGCATAGCTTTCCGTAATTTGAGAACCATAGGTGGAAACCAGGTCTGCAAAAATAGCAAAAAAGGCTATCGGTGCATAATACGTCACCACTTGTACGAACTTCATCATAACCGTGGTCAAACTGTCCAGAAAAGCCGCTACTTTCTTTCCTTCCTCCCCTGCCAAATTGACGGAAAAGCCAAAAAGCAGGGAAAAAATAATGAGAGGGAGCATGGCTTTACGGGAAAGAAGCATGGAGAAATCTTCTACGGTAAAGAAATTCATAATCATCTCCGTCATCGTAGCGTGCTCTCCGACTTTCTCTTTCGCCATACTTGCCCAGGGAGAAGTCACCGGCGGAAAAATCTGACAGAGCAAAAAATAGACAATCGCCGCTGCCGCTCCCGTCAGCACAAAGGTTAAAACCGTAACCCCCATAATCTTTCCCGCTCTTCTTCGACTCTTGATATTTGCCATGGCGGAGGAAATCGAGGCAAAAACCATCGGCACTACAATACAGAACATCATCCGAATAAAGATGGTTCCAAGGAAGCTGATAGAATGGGCAAACTGCGGAAGAACAGCTCCCGTCACTGCACCGAGTATCATGGCCAGAAGTAAAATGATTAAAAAACGATAGTTGCTTACAACGGATTTTGCTTTCATGTCGCTCTCCCCCATCCCTTTTGATCCGAACAGCTACTTTCAGTATTTTTTCATTATAGCATTTCCAACCTGCTTCCGCGAATTGATTTTTAAGAAAATCTCTTCATTCATTTTAAGGGAATCTCTTCATTCCCCCTTTTTTCTACATTTAAATTCTGATTCATTTTTCTAATCTTTATCCAATACATAGCAAGATTAAAAAGCCAAACCACAAAAAATACCATCACAAAAATCAAAAAATAGAGTAAAAAGCCGCTAAGACTATGTTCCATCCAATAGAGGAGATAGCTGATTCCCATCATCGGAATGGATACAGAGAGAAAGTATACCGCGGTTTGTTTTAAAATACTCCATCTCTCTATTTCCCATATAAAGCTCATCCCGCCAAAGATACTGCCCAGTATCCCTGAGAGTATCGTCTGCATAAGCATCGCCTTTACTTCACTTCCCGTAAATGAAACAAGAGGAGCAGCAAAGGGATAGTACTTTCCCTCTCCAAAAATAAGGGACAGGAGAAGAGAAATTCCCACGCTACAGGAAATCCCAATTGGAAAAGAATACAACACACGAGATACAATTTTCTTCATTTTCTACCTCCTATCTCCAGACACTGCTTAATCTTTGATACGAATCTTCTGGACACATAACTGAAGCTGCCATCAGAAAACAGGACCCCAATCGTTCCTGTAAGGGATAAATCAAAACGCTTCACTTTTCGTAAATTCACAATTTCCGACTGCGAAATCCGCACAAAATACTTCGGATTGACCCTCTCCTCCACCTCGTAAAGACGGTAACGAAGCTGATATTCCCCCTCTTCCGTAACGGCATATACTTTTCCGGCGGAAGTATACACACGAATGATTTCTTCCAAAGATAAGGGAACCGCTTCCTCTTTTTGAAAACCGAGCAGTAGATCCGTCGTAGAAAGAGTGATACGGTCCATCAATTCCTGTACTTCCCGGGATATCCTGTCTGTCAAGATGCGTACTGTCACTTCCGAACAATGCGCATCCAGCTGAACTTCTATTTTCAAATTCACCCTCCTTTTCTTTAGATGATAAAAAACGGAAACAGCTCCGGTAAAAGAATAAAACCGGCTTTTTTTGAGTATACGCAGCATACGGGGCTTTTTCTAGAGAAATCCTCTATTCGGTACTCTCGACTGCCTATTTGGTAGTTCCCGCCCATTAAAAAAAGCTAAGTTGTGCAAATAACACAACTTAGCTTTTCCTCTTGGGTATAGCGCAAAAAACGCACCCTACCTATTCTTTCATGAGACTGAATCCTTGTGAGACAATATGTAACAATTCTACAAAGTTAAGAAATATACCCCTTTGCCTTTAACTCTGCCTCAGACTTCTCGAGATTTGCTTCGGACACACGGATAATCGGCCCGGTACAACCCATACCGGATTCTGCATAGATTCCGAGTTTCCAAAGACAACGAACCGCATCATCCAAGTCCGTTACTTCGATGCCGAAAAGCGCAGCCGTAACCACCTCTTTAGGCGGCTCCTTAACCTCTTCTCCGCTCTCCTTCGGCTTATTTGCCTCACGAATCTCGGAAAGAATCTCTTCAAGTCCGGCACGCTTTGCCAACTTAAACTCTTCTTTTGCGACTTCGAAAACTTTACCTTTAACCAGTTCTCCTGCAAAGCGAAGTGCATTTGCCACAACCGGTGCACCGGATGCTCGAGAAACAATCATCACCAGCTTCTCATAGTTTTCTCCGATTCCCGGTCCATAACCGAAGCCCTGCGCCTCAAAAGAACCGCCGGTAGTAAAGGAAGATAGCATCTTCGATAAAACATTCCCGGTTAAAGAATCCGTAACAAGGATATCCGGCGTACCGCGAAGAACATCATTTCCACGCATCACACATCCGCCATCCGCACGAGAGGACTCGGCAAAATGAATGGGGTATCCGTTTGCTGCAAGCTTCTTCAAGGCTTTTTCCGTCTGTCTCGCTCCGTCCACGTTCAAAATCCCAACGGTCGGTGCAGCGTATCCGCAAGCCTTCGCTGTAATAATACCGTAGATGGCATTCTTTACCATCCCCTCAATCCGGTCGGTGCTGGAAGTCCCGGTAGTGTTCGCAATGAACATTTCCTTTCCAAGACCCGGTGTCACCGCACGGCCGACCGTGGAAACCCCAATCGGGAACGGATAGTGCATGGTCACTGCACCATCAATTTTCTTCTCATTCAGAAGCTCGTCCATCTTATCGTGTCCGGCTTCATCATCCGCTACTTCCACAGTTTCTACACAATCATTCTTTAAGGAACCGATGTAGACCACATCCACTCCGTCCTTTGCTGCAGAAACAGCTGCCTGCATGGCATTTTCCTCACCATGTTCGGAACCCATACCGGTAAGGGCAATTCGCGGTTTCTTACCGAAAGACCCGGTCTCGAGACCCTCCGCCATAGCCAAAAAGGTATCGGCAATCAGCTCTTTAATTTCTTTAGCCATTTCAGCCTCCCTTTCTTATTCCTGATTTCCCAAAATGGAAGCAGCGAAGTCCTTCATCGACTTTGCAATCATAGCCCGAACTTCCTCCTCCGAAACAGCGCCCGTTCCTTTTCCGGTATTCTTCTGAATAATAAAGGAAACACCGTCAAAAAGGTTCGTCATACGGCCAAGGAAAAGGGATCCCTTTCCAATAATCATGGCTCTCTGCATCTTTCCGGCTTCAATATCCTCCTTCGCAAATCCGACAAAAGGAACACCGGACGGGATATGTCCCTGTGTCGGCGCATAACCGACTAAGCCCTTCTCTTCCGTAAAACTTGCAAGCTCCGCTTTCTCAAGCCATCCCTTCTTTACGGCAAGAGCCGCAATCATCTTATAGTTTGCCATCGGAACGTCTCCGGCTCCGGCGGGCTTTGTAATATCGGCGTTTTGCATCTCCGGAGAGAACTTATCCACATCCTTAACGGTAAGACCGGCACGCTCAAGCGGATCCGCAACAAGAGAACCGATAACATTCTGCGGTGCGGCACCTGTTCCTACCGTGTGACGACCGATGATATCCAAGTTGATTTCAGCGGACTTTCCGTCATTTTCAGAAACAATGATACAGAAAGAACCCAGGCAATCCTCCAGCATCGGAAGTTCCTTCTTGACATGGTCCTTCCCATTCATGGCAAGCTTCGGTACACATCCTCCGCCAATGACAGCAACCGTATGGAATGCGCCCGCCTTCACTAAAGAAGCGGCTTCAATCATCGCGTGAGAAGGTCCTGCACAGAAACCTCTCGCATCGGAACCGGTCGCATTTTGAAGACCTGCAATTTCCGCAGCTGCCTTCGCAAAGTTTCCGCCTCCACGCTGGTTCACATCTCCGCAAGCTTCCTCGGAGCAGTCGATAACATACTCAATCTCCGCGGGATTCACGCCGGAATGCTTTAAGGAATGAAGAATGGCAAGAACGGAACTTGCTTTGTTCATGATATTTTCAAGCATAACCTCTGCGGAAAGATTGACATCAATATCGTGTGCTCTCTTTACACAGCCAACGAGTTTTCCCTCATAATAAAGCGGTTCCGCCTCATGTCTATCCACAAATCCCTGAATCTCGTCGAGCTCTGCTCCCTCCAGTACACGATTTAAAATCTCCTCGGTAATAACGGGATCTTTCGCAAGCTCCGGTTTATGTGCTGCAACAAATCCCTTCTCGAGATAAACGACCTCAAAACAGTCACAAGCCTGCGCAAGAAGGAGGAATTCCGCCTCCGGCATGATTTCACCGAACTTACCGTAGCGACTTGCTCCTTCTACCTTCTTATCGTAATACGGGAACTCTACCGCTCTTAACTCTTCCGGTGTTTTATTTCCGATATAAACCTGATTGGGCCAGTATGCTACGCAATCCTCAAAAGAACGTACGTGCTTTCCCATTTCTTTCAAAAAATCACCGTCCGGATTTACGATTCTCTCCTGCACAATCGTGGATCCATGCTGGAGCATCAAGCCCGGAGTATAATTCAAACAATAACCAACACCCTTAATAATACTATTCCTAATCTTTTTCCTCTTTGCTATTCTTAAAAATAGCCCTGTACAATCTGTCAAACGCTACCAATGATATATACTTTTCAAAAGGTATCTTACACAAGAAAGTATTGAAAATACTACAGCAAATTAGCTATTTTTTTGTAAAATTTTGGAAAAAAAGGGAGCCCAAAAAGCTCCCTTATTTTTTTAAAGGTACTTACAATACTCGGAACGAATACTGCTCATCTCTTTTACAATGTCATCAACATCCAAAACCATTTCCATCATGCTGACCTGATCCTCATATACGGATTCGTCAAACTCAGCCTTCAGCTCCGGTTCGCAAACGTGATAAACTGTGAGTCCAAGCTGGACCCCTGTCAATGGACCTGCGAAAGTCGGATCACCTGCAGTAACG
>JABZIV010000004.1 GCA_015258095.1 Lachnospiraceae bacterium | reverse complement strand
GTCGTGGAAAGAAGCGTCAGTCCCTGATGACTGGCCCCCCAAAGCGCGATCTTCTCCCCGCGCTTTTTTAACTCCGCAATATGCCGCTTTACATCTTCCTGTATCGCCCTCTCATTCTGCAGAAGCGGAGAAACATCGATTTTCCCTCCGGTATAGCGGAAAACACTCAGATCTTCTTTTTTCTCTTTCTGTAAAACGAACTCGATGGTGTCCCGATTCACGGTACGACTCTCGAGAAGCGAAAATCCCGCCTCCTGTGTCAGCGATTGCAGGCTTTCTTCGGTAAAATTGCTGATGTGATCCCGTAACAGTTCATAATAGCTTTTATTGTCCAGAATGTAGTGGAAACTCGGCACGGTAAGCAGGAAAATCCCGCCCATTTTCAGCTTCCGGTAGGCGAAGTCCAGCATTCCTTTCGGATCTTTCTGGTGCTCCAGAAAATTAAACTGCACCATGGCATCCAGTTCTTCCCGTGTCTCTTTCCTTTCTTTTCCATCCGGAGAAAGCGCATAAAACGACTGTAAAGAAAGACCCTCTTCCGGAAAAGCAGGAAACAGGGCAAGACCTGCCGCTCTTCCCTTTTCTACCAGACGCTCTTTATGTTCTATGCCGAAGACAAAGGGTGTGAGGTTTCCGGACTCCACTCCCTGCCACATCGAAAGAAATTCTCCCTGCCCCGCGCCCAGTTCCAGAATAAGGGGACGTCTCTCCGCTTTTTTCTCCAGATAGGAGAGAAGCTTCCGGTACTCTTCCTCCCGAAGATGCCGCATCGTGGAAGTTCCGCCTCCTGCCCGAATGACATCTTTATAGTACGGAACCGGAACCGTATCGAACTGCACAAGTCCGCAGCAAAGACACTGACAAAGGGGTAAATCCACCGCTTTTTCATCCTTCAGTCTGTCTTCCTCCGGAAAATCCTGTGCGGATGCCGGCATATTGTGAAACAAAGCGAGCTCCGTAAGCTCCGCACCACACGCTATACACTTCGCCATATCTTCTCCCTTCCCGATGCCTTCTCTCTAACTTCTTTCCCTTTCTCCATGACCGCCCTTTTCCATTTCTTCGTAAAGCCTTTCGATTCCTTCCCGAAAAGAAAGGGCCTCGGAAAATCCGCTGCCATAGAGTTCCTCTACCCTCGGGCGGAAATCATAATCCCCTTCCACGTTGGGCGGACGCACACCAAAAGAGAGAAGGCTCTGTCCAAAGCACGGCTTTCCTCTTTTTTTAAGAAAGTCGCGTCCGACTTCTTCTATTTCTTTGCAGTAGTCCGAAAGAGGACGGCTCTCCTTACTGCAAATATCCACGCTCACCCCTCCTTTTTCTCTCAGTGCGAGCATAAAGGGCGAACATTCCTCTTGGAAAGCTTCTTTATAAGAAAGAAGGCTCTTTCCGGGCGTTTCTGAAATGCTCTGCCCGGACTCTTTCTTTTGGATGTCTTCTATACTGTCCGCAAGGAAAACAAGGGCCCGGGAAAAGTCTTCTTCCGCCATAAAATTCCATCTTTTTTTTCCGTCTCCCAGCGCCGTTTCTTTCCCTTCCAGCGTGTTTCGTACAATCGTCTTCACGAGACTCCCCTCATGGTCGTCTCTTCCATAGATGGAATAAATGCGGAGATCCACAAAGCGCATCTCTCCATGATGCTCTAAACCGTAAGAAGAAAAGGCAAGTTTCTTCTCACCGTACGGGCTCGCCGGAACGGGTTCTTCTCTCGTTCCCCTCCCCACTTCGGCTTGCGAGCCGGAAAAGAAGAACGTCTTCACGGCGTGTGCTTTCGCCCAGTGGAAAAATGCCTTGCTCATCCTGAGATTCTTCTCCTGCATCACGGCATCGCTTCTGCCGGCAGAACCTACCCCATCCCAGGCAAAATGAAAGACCATATCGAAAGCGATGGAAGACAACGCCTTCACCTTCTCTTCCTCCTCCATTTCTCCCACGTCAAGGGAGAGAAGTGTGATGCCCTTCTCTCCCTCCACTTTCTCTCTATTTTTGCTGTTTTCCCGTACAATACCGTATACTGTGTGCCCGGATGCAACAAGACGCTTTGCTACACTGAGGCCCAGAAAACTCGTAACACCGCTGATGAGTATCCGCATCCTTTTCTCCTTCGAAATCCTCCGTCCAAACCTTACTTAGGACGTCTTCCGCCCGGAGACCATCAACATCTTCATCTCCTCTTCCGGAAGGAACGGTGCCATGTCTTCCAGCGGCGGACTGAAAAGATTTCCTTCTTCATCCCGCTTTGCGGCGGATTTCGGCAAGAATTGCTGGGTCAGACTCACAAAGACCTCGCAAAGTACCGGTCCTTCTTTGGAAAAGGTCTCTTCAATCCCTTTCGAAAGTTCCCGATTGCTGTGAATCGCCACATAAGGATAGCCATACGCATCAGCCAGTTTCTGCAAACTCGGGAAAGAGAGATCCGTTCCTTCCCCGTCCACTCCGGAATCCACCCCGATTCCCACCAAAGGCTTCCCGAAGAAACTGTTCTGGGTCTGCCGGATGGAATGGTAGCCGCCGTTATTGACCACAAAAATCTTTAACGGCATACGATGATGGATGATGGTCTGTAACTCCTGAAGATTCATCTGAATCGAACCGTCTCCCGTGAGGACGATGATATCCTTTCCGCCATAAGAAGGATACTGCTCTTCTTTTCCCTGCCAAAACGCACTCTTCTTCAGTTTCTCCTCTTCCTCCGGAGTGAAGTCCAGTACGCCGTACAAAGCACCGATTCCGGCAGGAAGTCCGTATCCCATGGAAGCAACCCCGTCCTGACTGATGAAGCGGGTTCCCTTCTTTATGATATAGCTCTGCCCGCCCGCAACGCAGGGGGAACCATTTCCCACCACGGTAATCTGGTCTTCGAGAGCGTACTCCGAGAGCTTCTCCACCAGTGCATAGACATTGCACTCCGCCCCGTCTTCCTTCCGGTATGACGGAAGGATTGTCGGATAGTTTGCCTGGTAGAAACGAACGGTATCCAGCCAGCTCAGTACCTCGTCTTCCTTCTCCGAAAGAATCTTCCGCGCCTCTTCCTCATGAACGAAGCCGGCAGCCTCTTTCCGTCTGATGCCTTCCCCGCCCTTAAAGAGCGGAAGACTCTTCTCTTCTTTCAGAAGTTCCAGGAGAGCCCGGATCAGTGCCTTCGCATCGCCATGCAACTGTAAATCACAGTGGACGGAAGGTTTCGCAATCTCTTCTTTATCGATATCATTCTGCATCACATAGGCATCCGGTGCCCAGTCTTTGAAACTGTAACCGACCTGCCGGATATTTAAGCGGGACCCGATGCTTAAGATACAATCCGCATTCTGTACGGCAAGGTTTCCGGGTCTGTCCCCTCTTCCTCCCGGACGTCCTGCATTCAGAGGATCCTTTGTCGGGAAAATGTCCGGTGCGTTCCATCCGAGAACAACCGGAATGCCAAGCTGTTTTGCCAGGGTAAGGAAGAGGGATTCCGCGCCGGCAATCCGTATGCCGTTTCCTGTATAGAAAATCGGGCGCTTACTTTCTCTGATCTTATCCAGAACTTTTCTCGCTAAAGGAAGAAAATCCTGCCAGTTGGTGAATCCGTGGTCTTCCTGTCCCTCACAGTCCTCTTGCAGGACGTGCGGATTCTCCTTCTTCCTGTAGATAGAGAGCAACATTTTCCGCTCTTCCTCCTCCTGAAAATGCCGGCGGAGAACCGTGGCAAACTCAGCATGGGTGTCGGAGACTGCTCTTTTTTCCCAGCCGTCTCCCCCATTTTCAAAATCGGAAGCATCGAATCCCAGCAAATCATCCGTCTCTACCATGGTTCCCTGGACATCCACGGGAATATCCAACCAACAGGGGCCGGGACGTCCTGTCTCGGAAAGATAAATGGCTTTCTCAATCGCATAGCGAACACGATAAGGGTCAATCAGCATTTCACTATACTTACACATACAGGATACAGACTGTAAGATATCAAATTCCTGGTCGCCCATCGCCCGAAGTGCTCTTCCCGACCAACGAGCCGTATTGTCATGGCGAACCTGTCCGGAGAGAATCAGCATCGGCAGGGAGTCAAGGTATGCCCCGAGAACACCGGTAATGGTATTCGTTCCGCCGGGTCCCGAAGTCACACACAGCACTGCCGGCACATTGTGGATTCTGCTGTAACTCTCTGCCGCCATCGCGCACGCCTGCTCATGATGCTGATACAGGGTCTTCATCCCTTTCTTATGTCCAAGCGCATCGTTCAAGTGCATCGCCCCGCCGCCTACCACGGAAAAGGAACGACAAACGCCTGCCTCCACAAGCCTGTCTGCAATGTAGTCCGCCACTCTTTTTTTCATTTTTCTAATCCTTTCTCTTTAAGAATAAGCTATGGTGATTTTTATAATAATTGGTGATTAACTTTTCGTTAAAAAGCCAGTTCTTCTCCTCATCCTTTGCCTTCTCTTCTTCGAAGATATCCATGCCGAGAATCTGCATTCCGGACTTCAAGATGAAGGAAATGCCCTCATCAAATTCCTTTTCCGTAAAGCGTTCACTGAGAATCTCTTTATCCATAGAGCAGTATAAGGGAAGGTTTAAGAGCTTTAGAAGTCTCGGAATGTGTGCCTGTGCCCTGCCTGTCTGAAAATCCATATCCGTAAAGCAGTACAGAGAAGTATTTAAAATCGGATCCCGGTAGCTCTTTCCCGCGTCCGGCACTTCTTCATACTCTTCACTCAGACTCATGAGCGCATCATTGATGCCTGCCTTCTCCTTTTCCGGCGTTCCGAGGAGCAGGATGCCTTTACAGTGCGGAACGCGAAGCATGACTTCCCGAAGCCAGGAACGATGACTCAGCCCATCTCCCTCTCCCTTCTTTAAATCCGCCTGATGGTCAAAGAGAAGGAGTACAAAATCTTCTTTGAGCTCTTCCAGAAAAAACTTTGTAAGAAAATGGAACGACGCTTCATCAAAGAAATGAAGACCGTACGGAGAAATCGACCCCGCCTCCAAAATCTCTAAAAAGCCTGCCGGAAGACAGCTTCCCGCTTTCTCCTCATGGGCAAGCACAATTTTCCTTGTGCCCTCCAATGCGGGAATGCCCCGGTACCCTCCTGCTAAGTCAAAAAAGAAAATCTCTGTCTCTTGCTCCATTTCTCTTCGCCATCCTCACTCTGCGCTTATCTGTTCCTATTCCGCCGCCTCTTCACGGGAAATTCCTATGCGTCTCCTTCGAAAAACGCCTTTGCCTATTATATCCCATTTTCCTAAAAAAAAAGAATCTTTTTCCTTTATAAGGCATCCCCATAATCCAGATGCAATAGACATAGTCCCTCGGGAGGGGCGGTCGGCCCGGCAAGCCTTCTATCCTTCCCCCGTAGAATCTCTTCTATGTCTTCCGGCTCCCGCTTTCCCCTTCCAACTTCAAGAAGCGTTCCGGAAAGAATCCGTACCATGTGATACAAAAAGCCGTCCCCTTTTACCGTAAAATAAAGATACTCCCCTTCTTCCTCGATGGAAAAAGACTGCACTGTCCGAACTGCCGAGCCGCCCTGCAAGAGACTTTGCGCTTTGGGATTAGCAAAAGAAGTAAAATCATGCTCCCCCGCAAGACGTGATGCAGCGTCCCGCATCTTCTGAAGATCAAGCGGATAAGTGTAATGGTAGTACAGCCTCCGTGTAAGCGGATTCTGTACCCTTGCCCGGTCTACGCTGTAGCGATATTCTTTGCTGTGCTCCGTGAAGCGGGGATGAAAGGCTTCCGACTTCTCTTTAACAAGCAGCACACGAATATCTCCCGGAAGAAAACTGTTTAACGCCCTCTCGTAGTTTTCCGCCTTGCGGGGCATCTCCGTATCAAAGGAGAGAATGTTTCCGAGCGCGTGTACTCCCCGATCCGTGCGGCTGGCACCGATAAAATTCCCGCATTCTCCAGGAAAAAGCTTTTCCAAAACCGACTCTACTTCCCCGGCTATCGTTTGCAGTCCTTCCTGCTTCTGAAAGCCATGGTATGCCGTTCCTTCATAAGCGAGTTTTAATACAAAGCGATGCAAAATCCGCCCCCTTTCTCTACGATTCTACGGGAGTGCAACGAAGCGACTTCCCACGGAAAGCAATAAAACAAGAAAGAGAAAGAGGTAGGACAGATAGTCCGCCCTTCTATAGTGCAGCGGCTTCATCTTCGTCCTGCCTTCCCCACCATGGTAGCAACGCGCTTCCATCGCAAGCGCGAGATCGTAGGCTCGCCGGAAAGCGGATACAAAAAGCGGTACCAGAATCGGCACCATCGCCTTTGCCCGCCGGAACAGGCCGCCGGATTCAAAATCCGCCCCCCTTGCCATCTGCGCTTTCATAATCTTATCCGTCTCTTCTACCAGAATCGGAATAAAGCGAAGTGCAATGGACATCATCATGGCAATCTCATGCACCGGAAAATGAAAAATCTTAAAAACGGAAAGCCCCTTTTCCATCCCGTCGGTCAACGCATTCGGCGTAGTGGTCAAGGTCAGAATCGAACTGGATAGCACCAGCATGATGAGACGCACCGCCATCATTGCCGCTATATGCAGTCCCTCTCTTGTCATTTTCAAAAAAGCGAGATGGAAAATGACTTTTCCGGGCGTTAAAAACAGGTTAAAGCTCACGGAAAGAAGGAGCAGGAACAAGACACTCTTTAAACCGCGTACCATAAAGAAGAACGGCACGCGGGAAAGGCGGATAAAAAAGCATAAAAGAAAAGCCAAAACCGCATAAGCCGTCCAGGACTTGACTACAAACAAAGAAATCAAAAACAGAAAAGTGCCTGCCAGTTTTACCCGCGGATCTAATTTATGGATAAAAGAGTCTACCGGATAGTACTGCCCCAGGGTAATTTCTCTAAGCACGACTTCCCTCCTTCTCTCTTTCTCCCGTTTCTTCGGAAAAGCATCGCGCTATAGCAAGTGCCGCGCGATCCACGGTATTTTCCAGGGGTAAAGGCAATCCCTTTTCCTGCAAGTCATATAGAAACGCACGAATCGTCGGAAGGCCGAGCCCCATCTCTTCCAGCAGCTTTCTCTGCCCGAAAACTTCCTCCACGTTTCCTTCCATCTTCCTTTCCCCTTGATGCAGTACGATAACTTCTTCCGCATAACGTGCCACATCATCCATCGAATGGGAAACGAGCAGAATCGTCATCGCATACTTCTCCCTGAGTCCCGCAATTTCCCTGAAAAGTTCATCCCTTCCTGCCGGATCCAGTCCCGCTGTCGGCTCATCCAGTACCAGCAGCTCCGGCTGCATCGCAAGAACCCCTGCAATGGCCACCTTTCTCTTCTGCCCTCCGGAAAGTTCAAAGGGAGACTTGCCATAAGATTCTTCTCCGATTCCAAGGCTTCGCAGCGCCTCTTTCGCGAGTTTCTCCGCCTCCTCTTTGCTTTTTCCCTGGTTCAAGGGTCCGAAAGCAACGTCTTCCAGAACCGTTTCCTCAAAAAGCTGGTATTCCGGATACTGAAAAACAAGCCCGACCTTAAAGCGAAGCGCACGAAGATCAAAGCCTTCCTCGGAGAAGGACAGTCTTCCCTCTTTCTGCACTTTCTTTATCTTTCCCTTCCGGAAAAGAAATCCCTTCTCCTGAATGAGAAGCGGGGGATTCTCCCGAAAGGAAACCCATATCTCTCCCCGGCTCGCCTTCATGAGCCCGTTTAAGTGTTGGAGGAGCGTGGACTTTCCGGAACCGGTATGCCCAATCAGGGCGGTAAGGCTTCCTCTTCGGATATGTAAACTGACGTCTTTCAGGGCAGTGCTCTCCATTGCGGTCCCTTCCTGAAAAATCGCCGTGAGATTCTTGACTTCCACGATGTTGTCAAGTTCTTCCTCTTTTTTGCTCTTCCCGGTAGCGGTTAACGCTTTCGATTCGGTGCTCTCCCCTTCGGACTCCTTCCCCTTTTCTCCATTCTCCAGGCGAAAACCTTCCCGAAACAGGCGAAGAAGCTCTTCTTCCAGCTCTTCCTTCCGGAGAACCGTCTTCTCTATCGGAAAGCCGACAGCCTTCAACTTGGCGGAAAGCTCCGTAATCAACGGCACATCCATCCGATAGGACTTTAACCGTGCCACGTCGGAAAATACTTCGTGGGGACTGCCGTCCAGTACCATTTTTCCCGCATCCATCAGGAGAATACGATCCGCATCCACCGTTTCTTCCATATAGTGGGTAATCAAAATAATGCTGATGCCTTTTGTTCTTTTCAGTTCCAGCACGGATTCCAGCACTTCTTTTCTTCCGCTCGGGTCAAGCATGGCGGTCGGCTCATCGAGCACGATGACCTTCGGCTCCATCGCAAGGGTTCCGGCAATAGCAACGCGCTGTTTCTGTCCGCCGGACAAGTGATTCGGCGATTTCAGGCGATAGGCCTCCATGTGTACTGCGGCAAGGGCATCCTTTACCCTTTTCCATATCTCATCGGTCGGAAGACCGATGTTCTCCGGACCGAATCCAACGTCCTCTTCCACCACAGATGCTATAATCTGATTATCGGGATTCTGGAAGACCATCCCCACTTCTCTTCTGATGGGGAAAATGTTCTTCTCCTCCCGACTGTCCATCCCTGAAACCAGAACCGTTCCTTCACCGGGTAACTGTAAGGCATTGAAAAGCTTTGCCAGAGTGGACTTTCCCGAACCGTTATGCCCTAAAATGCAGACAAAACTCCCCTGCTCAATGGAAAAACTGACATCGGAAAGCGCGGATAAGGTCTCGATGACCTCATCATTTTCATTCCGTCTTGTATATTGATAGGATACATCCTTTACTTGTATACTTTCCAACCCCAACTCCTATAGCACGGGAACTCGCCTATTTTGCAAAGTTCCCCTTTTTCCATCAAAAAAACGCCCGAAACCATCTATTGCAACATTCTACAATAGATGGGGGCGCAGAACAAGTGTAAAGGACGCACGGACAGTCTCTCTTCCGGAAAACGAAAGCAGCTGTTCCAGGGTGAAGTTTTCAGGGTCAACGGTAAAAGAGCGACATTTTACAGTACCACCAGATTGTTGCACTTCGAATCATAGCAGAGGTCATAAACCGTACCCGTTTTAATTTCAACCACTTTCGGTCTCGTCGGATAACGCTTATTATTCTCTACTACCTTTGCCATTTCTCCGTTCGACAGTTCCACAATGGAATCCACCGGATAAAGAATCACGCTCTCAATAAAGCTCTGGATCACTTTATTATCCAGTTCGGACCCTAAAGCCAGAATCATTTCCATCGCTTCTCTTCCGCTAATCGGCCCTTTATAGGGTCGTTTCGTCACCAGCGCATCGAAAATATCCGCCACGGACAGGATACGGGAGAAGAGGGAAATGTCTTTTCCGGGCAACTTATCCGGATATCCCATTCCATTCATTTTCTCATGATGATGCAGAACGCCGTCCAGGATAATCGCGGAGAAATTGTTCTTTTCCCGCAGAATCTCAAAACCGTAGAGGCTATGATTCTTTATGACTTCAAACTCTTCGTCCGTGAGTTTTCCGGGTTTGTTCAGAATTTCATTCGGGATGCGGGACTTTCCTACATCATGAAGAAGTCCGGTGATGCCGAGCTGATACAACTCATCTCTGGACAGACCGTACTCTCTTCCAATCATCATGGAGATGGCTGCCACGTCCACACTGTGTTTAAAGGTGTACTCATCGCTGATTTTGATTAAGTTCACATCGATTGCCACAGCATCATTCTTAAAAATAGCAGCTTCCAGCTGTCCGAAGATATCCAGCGAACTCGAGGTAAAGTCCTCATCTTCCGTGTTTTCAAAGATATGATTCATCCGTTCTTCCAACTGATGTTTCATATCCACGGAAAGCTGAATCTTCGCGCGGTCCGGTTTACGATTCTTCCGGATTACCTTCTTCGTCGATTCCGGAATGAAAATCTTCTTGTCGTCCACAAAACGATAAGTATAAATTCCGGGGTACATCTTCTCTTTGATGTAGCGAATCTGATACTCATCCAAATAAACCCCATTTTCAATCATTACTCTTCCCATGGAGTCTCTGATGCTCTCGCCGAGCTGCATTCCTACCGTAATTTTATCTCTTTGGACAAATACCTTCTCTTCCATATTCCCCTACAATTTGCCTTATCTACGTACTCCGTGTCACCATCTCTTCTCCAGCCTGTTATCACAGTAATCAATCTATTTTTTTATCGTCTATGAGTACGGTTTCTATAAGGTAAGTGAAGTATAAAAAGAGCAAAAAGTGGGAGGAAGGGATAATTTGGAAACCTCGAACGCGACAAAATCTTATCCCGCAAGGATTTCTTGTAGAAAAGCACGAAGCTGGTAAAAAAACTGTTTGTTCCGCGGATAATCTTTAAAACTGATTTTTCCTCCTGCCAAACGTTCTATTCCTTCCATTACCTTGTCTCTGCCAAACTTCTGCTCTGCCTTATTTAGAACTCGAAGGTCAGCCATTGCCTCTTGTAATACAACGAGACGAAGCGACTCGTACGGTATTCCCTCTTTTCCCGGATACACCAGAAACGGGTCTCCGGAAGGAAAAGCGTCTCCTGCATCGGTAACTTTAAACGGGTCAATGTGCTCCCGAGACTTTTCAGAATTATAAAAATTGAATCCCCAATGCAGAAAACCTTCTAAGCGGTAAATATAGCAAAGCACGCCCAGAATTCTGTTCCGAGAACTCGGCATGGCTATAAAACGATTCGGAACCTCTACTGCCTGCCCGGTACAGTAATAGGCCCATAGATTTTGTACTTTCGCTTCTACAAACGGCTCAATATGATTCACACTGACAACCGGCTTTTTCACATCTCCTCTTCGATAAATCGCAAAGCTGCTTAATGCATCCATCACTTTACAATCCTGAAGAAGCTCCTTGACGGACTCTACTGCCGCATGAAAGCTATCCATATCTTCCTCTTTGGGCTCATCGGAAATATGAAAGAAAGTATCTTCCAGGATTCCCTCTTCCTTTAAAAACCGTTTTAATTCCGGGAGGAACACGTGTAGGAACCGGGTGTATTCTCCGTGAACTGCGGGCGTATCCCAGGAAAAGAGCTTTCTTTCTTTCCCTTCCACCTTGGCCATCACTTTCGGAGCTGCAATTGCCCCCCATTGCGAAAACAAATGGGATATTTCTAAATAACGGATCCCGCAGCTTCTGCATAGCGCAATCCAACGTTTCAATTTATCGAACGAAAAGCTATACTCCCCCTTCTCCACTTTGACGTCTACAAGTTGAATCGTGGTTCTCTCCCCCCCTTTTTCCGTATCCAGGGGAGGGGTAAATACGGGCGTAAGAAGCATATTCACTCCACACCTCGATGCGGATTGCATAAAACGGGAAAGAATTTCCCAGTGTTCTTCACTAAACACGGGAACTTGATAATAATCGGCTAAACAATCTCCATGAAACCATTCCGTATGTATCAGTTCCTGTTTCGGAAGCTTCTCCGGAAGAATATTTACTGTAAGTTGTTTCTCCTGAATCCTCTCTCCCGACAAATCATATATTCGTAAAGAAACGGGATACGTGCCCGCCTCAATATCCACTATATCCCCATCTACATCTATCCATATTGCCCGCCATTGTTTGGGGATCGCTTTAAACTCCTCCTTTTCCGAAGCAGGAAGTAAGACATCCGGATATAATCCGGGTTCCGTCGTAAGATAATCCGAATCCACGCTTCCATGACACGGATAAGCACAGGGTACAAGTCCTACTTTTCTTAAATGTAAGTGCGATTTTAAAGGAGATTCAAGCTGTATACAGAACTTTGTTCCACTGTGGCCCAAATCATCATTTTCACATGTATAGGCGAGCTGAAATGAAATTCTTTCTCCAACATATCCTTTTAACGAAAGTTCGGAAAGCTCTTCCGGATTTCTTGCCGGCATTACTTTTTCCAAAGAATCAACCAATTTGAATTGATATTTTGTCATAGTTCACCCCTTTATTCCACTTAACGCAATTCCTTCCACAAACTGTTTCTGCAAAACTAAATAGAGGAAAAATGGCGGCAAAAAGGTAAGCGTTGCCCCTGCCATTACCAAACCATAATTCGTAGCATAGTTCCCTTGCAGAGAAGATAAAGCAAGGGTAAGCGTATTCCTATTTTGATTCGTGATTGAAATAAGAGGCCAGATAAAACTGTTCCAACTGGTAATAAATGTAAACACCGTTAAAGATACCAATGCAGGTTTGATGAGCGGAATGACAATACGAATGAAAATACTGAATTCTCCGCACCCATCCATTCTCGCCGCTTCCAACAAGTCATTCGGTAGACTTTCCAAGAACTGCTTGATTAAAAATACGCCAAACGCATTCACAAGCGGAAGAAAAAGAGCAGCATAAGTATTGACTATATGCAGCTTCCGAATAATCAAGGTCATAGGAACCAAGATTACCTGTGAAGGAATCATTAACGTAGCAAGATAAATCCAGAATATAAACTCCTTGCCCACAAAGTTCTTCTTTGCAAAGCCGTAAGCAGCAAGAGAACTAATCAAGCAGTTAAAGAAGCAGGCAAGCATCGCCACAATCGCACTGTTCATAAAATACCTTGCAAAATCAAAGTTTTTAAAAACAGTATTATAATTTTTGAAATTCAACCCAAGCAAACTGAAATCCAACCCTAAGGAATAACTCTGTTTTAGAGAAGTCAGCAACATATATACAAACGGAAAGAGCGCCGTTACAACCAGCAAAAGCAGAATTAAAGTGAAAAAAATCGTGCCAATCGGTGGTTTTTTCTTCATCCTATGCCTCCTTCTCTTCTCTGAATGCCGTTTTCTGAATTGCGGAAACAAGGAGAACTAAAAGAAATAGCGCAAAAGAAACCGCACAAGCGTAGCCCATCTTATATTGCTTAAAGGCATATTGATAAATAATCAAAACCAACGTCAATGTACTTCTTCCGGGCCCTCCACCGGTCATGGAATAGACAAGATCAAATACCTGAAAGCTCCAAATCGTGCCAAGTGTTACCACTAAATAGGTAATTGGCTTTAAACAGGGTAAAGTAATATAGAGAAGTTCCTGTAGCTTGCTCGCACCATCCACTCTCGCAGATTCATAATAGGTTAATGGGATATCCATGATTCCCGCATAATAGATAACCAGAAAATAACCTACATTCTTCCAGATGGAAGTCATACAGATACTAATCATAGCTGTTTTCTGTGTTCCGAGCCAATTTACTCGTGGCAAATGAAAAAGGGAAAGTATTGCATTCATTAAACCGTTGTCCGTCGACAAAATAAATTTCCAGACAGTGCCTACCAATATCATAGAACTGATTACAGGGATAAATAGAACCGTTCTAATCGCATTTCCAAATCGATTTTGAAAATGCTTTGCCAGCAGATCCGCCAAAAGTAAAGAAAAAAGGGTTTGTAAAGGAACAACCAATACCGTATATACAATCGTATTTTTTACACTTGCTTTGAAAAAGGAATCCTGAAAAAGATTCCTATAATTTTTTAAGCCAACCCATTCCGGAGCATGTACAACATTGTATTTTGTAAAACTAAAGTAAAAAGTCATTATCAGCGGAATGATAGAAAATAAAAGAATCAATATAAAACTAGGCAAAATATAGAATAGACCATTATTTTTCTTTAAAAATTTCATTTCCCCTTCTCCCAGAAAGCTTGCCCCCTGTCCATAGACAAGGGGCAAATCTTCTTTATGCTCTATCTTAATTTTGTGCTAAAGCTTCATTTGCAAAATCAGCAGATTCCTTTAAAGCTTCCTCCGGACTAAGTTCTCCAAGCATCATAAGTTGAAGATTCTTATATAAATTATCATAAATGGCAGCCGAACCTTTCACCGCCGGAAGGGTGTGCAGGTCATCTTTTTCTTCTTCGTAAATCTTCTTAAACTGCTCGTTATCATGATACTCTTCGTCTTTTCCAACAGGAGCAAAGGGTGCCATTTCATGGAACTGTGTCATAGAAGGACCACTTAACATATACAGCGCCATCTTTGCCGCGAGATCTTTATGCTTACTTCCACTCAACAAAACCAAGGAATCCGCTGCAACAAAGGTAGCATTCTTCTTATCCTTTAAAGAAGTAACATAGTCCCAATCCACGCCGGCTTCGGTAAAACCTTTCCCTTTATTTGTGCCGACTACACAAAAAGCTACTTGTCCGGTCTTAAATTGTTCATACAGCTCATTGGTTGTTAAAGAAGTCGCCGAGTCCGGAAGATATCCTTCTTTTTTCAAGCTGTACAAAAACTCCACCGCTTTCTTTCCGGCTTCGGAGTTAAAGGTCGCCTGTTTTCCATCTTCCGAAAATAAATCTCCGCCTGCCTGCCATAAATAAGGGAAGAAAATAGAGTTTAAAGACCCTTTGGAAGCATCGCCCCATTGCTGCTGTATCGGTGTAATTCCTGCATCTTTTAACTTCTTACAAGCAGCAAGAAACTCATCCCACGTCTCCGGAGCTTTCTCTACACCCGCCTGCTCCAAAAGTTTCTTGTTATAACATAAGATTCGTGCATTCCCTACGACAATAGGCAGCGCATATTGTTTCCCATCGATTACACCCTTATCAAGATAATAAAAATTATCTCTTTCTTTATCCGTCAGATAACTGTCAAAGGGTTCAAGAGCCCCCATATCAATATAATCATTCATCATTTCCATATACATATATCCCAGATCCGGACCCGCCCCTGAAGATATTGCAGTAAGGTATTTCTCTTCATAATTAGACCATGGAATCACTTCAACTGTAACATTACAATTGTTTTCCTTCTCAAAGGGAGCCAAAACCTTCTTCCACATCTCTTTGTCCAGAGTATCCTCCGTTCCGAAAGGGGGCATCCATAAGAGTAATTCCGTCTTTTCTCCATCCGTCTTCTTTTCTGCATTCGCGCTTGTTTCCACTTGCTTGCTCTCTTTTTGTCCATCCTGTTTTTTTGCGTTTCCGCAAGCCCCAAGAAGTGACACCGCAAGTCCTGTTGCCAGTAGTGCTTTAAACATTTTTTTCATCATAGAAAATCCTCCGTTCTTACCACATAAAGTAGCGTTCATGGAACGAAGGATACTATAAATCTTAGTTTTATGATATTTTCATTTTTATTATAAAAATTGTATATTATATTTATGCAATATATACAAATATATGCCTGCCCGGATTATATTTTACTGTATTAACATATATTTTTTTCACTGTAAATTAACATTTTTTGTATTTCTATGAAATTTTGTAAGCTTCTTATTTTGTATCTTCTTTATATTTTCCCGGTGTTTTATTCTCATATTGCTTAAAAACGCGGATAAAACTAATATCACTCGAGAATCCTACATACGCTGCAATCTCTTTCAAATTCATGCGTGTATTTTTCAGTAACTCTTTTGCTTTTTCAATCCGCAACTGATTGATACATTGCACTATTCCAACTCCATTGATTTCCTTGAAGTTTGTAGAAAGATACGTATTGCTGACTCCAAGTTCCGCGCTCAAACTATATAACCCTATCATCGGATTCCTATATTCTTCCTGAATAATCGATAGCGCTTGCTTTGAAACCTGCTTACTCTGAAAGACACTGCTATTCCCGTACTGCTTCTTTAACTCTCCGAGAACAAGGTGGACTTTCTCCTTCAACCCGCTTATTTCTTTCTCCCGGCTTATTTTAGTAATGCATTCTTCTCCGGAAAAAAAATGGTTCGTTTGTTCAACATAAGTAATTTCATCTATCATACTATTAACAAGAGCATATCTTCGACTCTTCGCGACATAGGTTCTTTGTTCATTAAAAACATATTTCTCAATCACTTCATCCGCCAAACGATCCGCCTCTTCATAATTATGCTCTGCCAAAACCCTTGTAAATTCACGCATCAGATTCAGATTATACTTCGTTTTGTTTCTTTCGATAGAAAATCCTTCTTTGTAACGAAACACCCCTGTTTCACCTCTGTGTAACAAGAGAGTTTGTTCGGCCTGTAGATAACTGCGGACGATATCAGACAACGCATCATATACTCCACCCATTGCCACCAGTGTGGTAGACTCGTTCTGTAGTTCTTTAATATAGGATAAGATATCTTTTAAAATCATCTCGCTCGTAACACCGGAATCAAAATTATATAAGACAAGCAGGTCTTCCTGATATCTTGTCAAAATAATGGAATAAGGAGTTTCTTTTCCATCCATATACTTCCTTTTTATTTTTTCTATTGCCTCTACTTTCTCTTTATCTTTTGTCCTCCACAACACAAGTTGAAATTCGGGATATAAAAATTCAATATCCAACTGTTGCATCATCAGAAAAATGGACTGATTATCCGTCAACTCAGCACTAATAATATTCGTCAGAAAAGCTGCTTCTATCTTCTGTTTTTGAATTTCCTGTTCCTCTTTAGATTTCCTACTGCTATCAATAACATGGTTTAATATCTTAAACTCATCCCAATCTAAGAGATTCTGCTCTCCCTCTACTCCAATCCTTTGCATCAGCATTTCTAACGGCTGGTTGTTGACATAAATTGCTCGAAGAGAAAGCCCTATTGCTATAAAAATCCATAAAAACAAGACAAGCGCTGTGACTTTTCTCGCTCTATAAACAATCCCCATTTGTATCGAACGTTCCATACAGGTTACATAGCGCAGATTGCCGTATGCAGAATCCCTTGTTGCGCAGAAGTACTTATCCCAAGTATGCATACCATTCGATAGCAAAATGTTTTCAGGAAGGGACTGGAATAAAGCTCGCGCCTTTTCAGAAGAAAGCACAAATAAGGTATTTCCATCAGCCAGAATTGCTGATGCGTCTCCTTCTACCCCTTGATTCGATTGATTTAAGATGGAAGACAATGAAGAGGAGTCAACTTGTAACACAATGACAGCGGTGTTTCCGACAAGTTCATTATAAGGAATTTTAGCAAAGTAATACAAATTCCCATCTCGAAATTGAAATCCATTCTTCTTTATTCCACTCAGCTCGCTTTTCCACTTTGAAAATCCTTCATCGCGTAATCCATTTTCTATAAGATAGTATTCTTTTGCCTTAAAAAATCCTTTATCTCCAACCACAAATTCAAGACTCGGATAATAGACGTACAATTTTTGAATGAGAGAATTGGCCATACTATAGCTTTTTATTTGATTATGAAGCTGATAATATCGACTCGTTTCTCCTTCTTGAATCGATTTCATTTTACTGATTTCTATGCTGGTAGAATTGATTTCCAGCTGTGAAGAAATATTTTCCAGTTCCCGCAGTCTTGTGTCAATGGAAGTCTGTATAATAGACGACACACTATAATTTAACTCTCTAATTTCCTTGGAAAAAATACGTATTAACCAAGTCGTAAAAAGAAGAATAATGAATAACAAAACGCCTATCATTAATAGAGAATCTCTTATCCATCTCATTCTTGTTTTACTCTTCAGTATCTTCATCCGCTTTCTCCGCTCTTCAAGGCAGCAAATCCTGCAACTATATAAGCCAACAAGATGTCTCAGGCTTCGCCTGCGCCACTTGTTATGAATAAAAGTATAACATCTTCTTTTTATGTTTAATAGCAAAGCCTTTTTAAACTATCGTACTCCAAAAAGAATCCTGCTCGGTCTTCTTCTGCTATAATATGCAGAAAAGGAGAGGAACATAATGGGGAATCAAGAATACGAAAGATGGTGCGCCCTTGCAAAGGAGGAGTCCATTCAGAAGTCTTTAGAAAACTATACCGAAGAAGAGAGGGAAGACGCTTTTTACCAAAACCTCAAATTCGGCACCGGCGGTTTACGGGGAATTATGGGAGCCGGAACCAATAGAATGAATATCTATACTGTTGCCAAAGCCAGTCAGGGACTTGCTCAGTACTTACATCAAAATAATAGCAAACAATCCCTTTCCGTAGTGATTGGCTTTGATAGTCGTCTTCAATCCAATCTTTTTGCCGAAACTGCGGCCTCCGTATTTGCTGCAAACCATATTCACGTCCATATCTGGCCTTTTTTAACACCGGTTCCAACCGTTTCTTTTGCTACAAGAACGCTCAAAGCTTCTGCCGGTATAATGATTACCGCTTCACATAATCCCAAGCAGTACAACGGATATAAAGTATACGGCGAAGACGGTTGTCAAATTACGCCTTCAGCCGCCTCAAAAGTCACAGAAGAAATAGACTCTTTGGACATTTTCAAAGATATAAAAAAAGAAGACTTCAACAATGCTCTAACAAAAGGTGAGATTGAATACATTGATCAAGCCATGCTTGATCGTTTTCTTGAATCCGTAAAAAAGCAATCCGTTCTATATGGTGACAATGCAAATAAAACAATCAAAATTGTTTATACTCCACTGAATGGAAGTGGCTATATTCCTGTTTATAGAGTGCTAAAAGAAACGGGCTTTCAAAACATAACCCTTGTAGAAGAACAGCAAAACCCGGACGGAAACTTCCCCACCTGTCCCTATCCAAATCCGGAAATAAAAGAATGTTTAGAACTGGGATTACAATATTGTAAAAAGACGCATGCCGATTTGCTCCTTGCTACCGATCCCGATTGTGATCGTGTAGGTATCGCTATAAAAAATACAGCAGGAAACTATTCTCTGCTTTCAGGAAATGAAACCGGTATTCTACTCCTTGATTACATTTGTATGCAAAGAAGAAAGCACCATAAAATTCCGAAGAATCCATTAAGCATTAAAACGATTGTCAGTACCGATATGGGAAAGCAGATTGCTGAATACTACGGCATAAAAATGATGGACGTCCTTACCGGCTTCAAATACATAGGAGAGCAAATATCGAATTTAGAAAAAAAAGGAGAGGAAGAACGGTTTATCTTCGGCTTTGAAGAAAGTTGCGGCTACCTCTCAGGGGCCTACGTAAGAGACAAAGACGCTGTCGGCGCTTCTCTTTTAATCTGTGAAATGCTGGCGTACTATCAAGCCCACAATACGAATCTGAATGACAGATTACAGGACTTATATAGACAATTCGGTTATTACCTGAACACACTACACAACTTTTCTTTCGACGGTCCTTCCGGGCTCATCAGAATGCAAGAAATTATGCAAAGATTTCGGGATAATGTAAAGACAGGAACAAGCACATTTTCAGGAATGAAAGTGTGCAAAGTCCTGGATTATATCCAAGGAATAGACCATTTGCCTTCCTCTAACGTGCTAAAATTCCTTCTGGAACAGGATTGTTCCATCGTTGTAAGACCCAGCGGAACAGAACCAAAGCTCAAAATATACCTCTCCATAAAAGGAAGGAATGCAGAAGAAGCCGATAAAATAGAAAAACTGCTCTTAACGGATCTGCAATCCTTCATGCGGAAAGTATAATAGTTTGCAATCCCCTGTATTACCTGCTGTTTTAAAGTTATCCTTTTGCTAATTTCTTTGCTTCCTTTACAATGTCGCCAACTCCACCCAATACAACGGACGGACGATAAGCATATTGCTTTACGGTTTCTTCATCGGAAATCCCGGACAATACCAGTACGGTAGACATCCCGCTTTCCAATCCGGAAATGACATCCGTGTCCATTCGGTCACCAATCATCACAGCCTCCGCCGAATGGCATCCTAACTTTCGCAGTCCGGTGCGCATCATAAGCGGATTGGGCTTTCCACAGAAATAGGCTTTCTGCCCGGTTGCCATCTCGATAGGAGCAATTAATGCTCCACACGCCGGAGATATTCCGTTTTCTGTCGGCCCGGACACATCCGTGTTCGCACCAATCAGTTTGGCACCGCCTAAAACAAGGTTTGTCGCTTTTGTAACGGTTTCCAAAGAATAGGTTCGTCCTTCCCCGACAACAACATAGTCAGGGTTCACATCATTCATCGTAATTCCGGCATCATAAAGAGCATTTAAAAGACCTGCTTCTCCAATCGCATAAACAGAACATCCCGGACTCTGCTCTTTTAAGAAAGAAGCCGTCGCGAGCGCACTGGTATAAAATCGCTCTTCGGGCACATCCAGTCCCAGTCTCTCCAGCTTTTGTTTTAGTTCTCTCTTTGTAAGGCCGGAATTGTTCGTCAGAAAGAGATACTCCTTCTCCTCTTCCTGTAACCACTCCACAAACTCTTTCACTCCCGGGAGCAGTGTGTTTCCATGATAAATCACACCGTCCATATCGGAGATAAAACCTTTTATTTCATTAAAATTAATCATTTTCCCTCCCTACACTGTATAACCGCTTCGCTTCGTCCTGCAAACACATTCAGAACTCGCTCCGCTCGCTGCTCATGCGTTTTCTTTGTAAAACAAGGACTCCGTCCAGCAAACACATTCAGAACTCGCTTCGCTCGCTGCTCATGCGTTTTCTTTGTAAAACAAGGACTCCGTCCAGCAAACACATTCAGTACTCGCTCCGCTCGTTCTTCATCTGTAAAACAAGCGGACGACCGCTTCGCTCCGTCCTGCAAACTGCATTCGCACCTCGCTTCGCTCGCTGCTCATGCGTTTGCGCCAAAAACCACAAAATCTGCTTTCAAGCAAGCTTGAAGCAGATTTTATCGTTTTTTGGCTTGTTTTACAAGTCGTCCTCTATTGCGGTGCTTTTGGCATACGCGGTGGAACGGGCTTCGAAGAAATCGGTCTTGACCATGTTGGCATCGGCATACTGGGAAACCCACTTCATGGTCTCGGGTTCTTTTTCATACCCTTCGTAAAGGGTTCCGAAGCCGAGGGAGCTGTAACGGAGATTTCCAAGATAGCGGATATAGTCCTCGACCATCTTCCCGTTTAAGCCGGGGATGTTCTCTCCTATTACATATTGTCCCCAGGCGATTTCCTGCTGCACACCCTCTTTAATCATTTCGGTCATTTCCGCGATATGCTTCTCATCGAAAAGTGCGGGCTCTTCTTTTTTCAGTTCCAAAAGGATATTGCGGAACAGCCAGAGATGGGTATTTTCATCCCGGTTAATATAACGAATCTCCTGTACGGAACCGGGCATCTTTCCGTTTCTACCCAGATTATAGAAAAACATAAAACCGGAATAGAAATAGATTCCCTCCAAGATAAAGTTTGCAATACAAACCTTCAGAAAACTGTCCTTCGTTTGCTTTTCTACGAATTCATTGTAGAGATTTCCGATAAACTCATTTCTCCGTAAGAGATGCTCGTCTGTCTTCCATTGATAGAGGATTTCATTTCTTTCGGTCGGATTGCAAATGGTATCCAGCATATAGCTATAACTCTGGCTGTGAATACATTCCTGGAAAGTTTGAATCGAAAGGCAGAGATTAACTTCATTTGCAGTAACGAACTGTGCAATATTCGGAAGATTCGCCGACTGTAAAGAATCCAGATAAACCAGAAAACTCAAAATCTTGTCATAGGCTGTCCGCTCGGGCACGGATAAGTTCGGATAATCACTCTTATCCTGATTTAAGTTGATTTCTTCCGGCACCCAGAAATTGTTCATGGCCTGTCTGTACCAGTCCGAAACCCACTCGTACTTCATATTGTTAAAATCATTGATGTTTGTCGTGTTGAAATTGATCATCCTACGGTTTCGAACATCAATATCCCCTTCCGGGTTAAATAAAGGCTTACGCTTAATCTCTTCCATTCCCTATTTCCTTTCCTGCTACTTTAACACAGTAGTTCCGTTGATCCTCTCTTTGTCTTTACGAACTATAGCACAATTTTCCGCCAAATGCCCCCCGGAACCGTTCTCCACATAAAAGAGAGCGATTGATGACGTCTCCTATTGTATATCTGTGAAAAGGCAATTCCATAAGAAGCTTTGCATTCCATAGTAGTCAGGAAGCTAAAGAAACTGCCCCTATCGCCTCTCTGCAAAAGCGTAGGAAGACGTCGGCACTTGCAGAAAACGAGCCTTAGCGTAGTTTGATGCTTAGTGCCGCTACGTCTGAGTCGAGCGAAAGCGCCTTTTACAGAGAGGCAATAGAGGCAGTTTCAGCTGTCTCACTATGAATGAACTCACGCTCCCTTATGCGGAGCAGGACTCACATTCCTCCGGATCCAGCGCCTTCGACCTTACATAGTAAATCGTCTTCACACCGGACTCCCAAGCCAAAGTATAGAGATTCAACAGTTCACTCATCTTATATTCATTGGTAATCCAGAGGTTTACACTCTGCGCCTGGTCAATGTGTCTCTGCCTGAGTCCCGCAGCGCGAACGGACCAAGTCTGGTCTATCTGATGCGCAGACTTATAGTACCAGTACGTTTCCATCGAAAGTTCCGGGGCAACTCTCGGAAGGATAGCGCCCTTCTTTTCTTCCAGGAAGAAACGATTCATGATGGGATCCAGTCCCGCCGTTGTGCCGATGAGAATCGAAGTCGAGCTGGTTGGGGCTGTTGCCAGAATCCAGGCATTCCGGATTCCTTCGTGCACTTCCTTTTCCAGGGCCTTCCATTCCGGAGAAGTATAGTTTCTTCTACGAAAATACTCCCCGGATTCCCACTCCGAACCGGCAAATTCCCGGTAGCTTCCGCGCTCCTTGGCAAGCTCTGCACTCGCCTTAATCGCCGCGAAGTTAATATTTTCAAAAACGGTATCCACAAAGCGAAGGTGCTCTTCCGATTCCCACGCGATGTGGTGCTTGGCAAGCATGTGGTGATAGCCCGAAACACCGAGGCCCACCGCACGATACTTCTTGTTCGTCAGCTCCGCTTCTTTCACCGGATAGAAGTTCAGGTCAATCACATTGTCGAGCGCCCGAACAACCGTCTTCGTGATTCTCTGCAATTCTTCTTTATTTTCCACATCCATATTGCCAAGGCAGAGTGACGCCAGATTACAAACCACGAAATCTCCCGGTTTCACCGTGCTGACGATGACTTCATCGCCGTCTTCCGTCACCACCTTCCGCTCCAGAATCTCCGCTTCCTTCATATTCTGGGCAATTTCCGTGCAAAGATTCGAGCAGTAAATGATGCCCTTATGTTTGTTCGGATTCATGCGGTTCACAGTATCCCGATAGAAAGCGAAAGGAGTCCCCGTCTCTACCGCGGATTTCAAAATCAGTCGTACAAGATCCTTCAGCACATAGACACGCTTGCTGATTCGGTTATCCCGCACGCAATCCTCATAGCGCTTTTCCCATTCCTCCCCGTAAGAGTCTTCCAGACAGTAGCCTTTGACGAGGAAAATGTCATGGGGGTCCATCAAATACCAGTTTTGGTTCAGATCTTCTTTCACCTTCTTCCAGAACAGATCCGGATAACAAACCGCCGGGAAGACATCATGCGCCTTCATCCGGTCGTCTCCGTTGTTGGTTCTGAGCTGGAGAAACTCCGGCAGATCCTTATGCCAGGCATCAAGATACACCGCAACGGCTCCCTGGCGCATACCGAGCTGGTCTACCGCAACGGCAGTATCATTTACCACACGGATCCAACGGATCACCCCTCCACTCGCTCCTTCGAAACCGCGAATCTTTCCGCCGCGGGAACGCACTTTTCCGAAGTACATGCCCATGCCTCCGCCATATTTCGAAACATCGGCAAAGCGGGAAATACTCTGATAGATTCCATCCAAAGAGTCCGCCACCGTGTCAATAAAGCAGGAACTGAGCTGATGGTAAGGCTTCCTGGCATTGGACTGGGTCGGTGTCGCCATCGTCACCTGATGGAGACTCATCATGTCATAAAACTCTTTCACATAAAACGCACGGTTTTTCTTCTCTTCCTTCATGGCAAGATGCATGGCAATGCCGAGATACATCTCCTGCGGGGACTCGAGCGCGATATGCTGCCTGTCCCGAATGATATAGCGGGAAAGAAGAAGGTCCAAACCGGAATAGGTGAAGAGGTCGTTTCTGCTTACGTCCATAAACTGCGCAACTTCTTCTACCTCTTCCCTCGAATACGCTTCCAGAATATACGCTCCATAAAGTCCCTGCTCCGTGAGATAGGAAAGTTTCTCATAGAATCCGTTCAGCGCCCGACTCTCTTCGGTTCTTTTCAGTTCTTTATGAAAAGTATAAGAAAGAAGACGGCCAGCGATTCTCTCCCAGTCCGGCTCTTCCTGTGTAGTAAGCTCCGCCGCGGCTCTTGTGAGAAGGGAAAGCCGCTTCGGAATCTCCTGTTCTCCCTTACTGAGAGAAAGGTACTTTGCCGAAAGGCGGGAGAGGTCGTAGTCCGGAAAATCCTTCTGCACCTTCCTGAGCACCTCGTCAATGCCCTCTTCACCGATTTCCTCCCGAATACGCTGCCGAAGATGACGAAGCAAAGTGCGCTTTTCCCGATACAGAATGTAGGCTCTTGCCACCTTATAGTCTCCATTCTGCATCAGGGCTTCTTCTACGGCATTCTGTATCTCTTCCACGGATACACGAAATTTATCGTCCAGGGCAGCCTCTACTTTCTTTAGAAGAAAATGGAGTTTCTCCTCCTCCACATTGATTCCTTCCGACTGAAAGGCCTTTTCCATCGCCCGACAAATCTTTTCCCCCTTGTACTCTTCTTCTCCGAGTCCTCGCTTAATAATCGTTTTCATGCTCTCTCATTTCTTTTCTGCTTACGTGTTTTTTCATCCTTTGTATTTCTCCGCTATCCAGTAAAAAGGAAGAAGAAAATACAAAATCTTGTGTCTCTTCTTAGCTGCCAGCACAATATAGCAGGAATTCCTATTTTTCTCAAGTACTTTTTCATAGCCCCGTTACCGCTCCCTCCTTCTCCTTCCGTTTGTTTTCAAAGGAAGTATATCGGACAGCCGGTGCATAAAACGCCGTAAAAAAAGCCCGGCATCCTTCCCTTCCCGGGAAAGAATATCGGACTTTATATGAAACCCTGTATCAGACGATTTCCTTAGACAGCGTATACGGCAGCTCCCTTAGACAGCGTATACGGCAATTCCTTTAAGAAAGGAGTGCTTTCTCATTTTCCAAAATCACTTTTGCTCCCTGGCAAGCGGCACAAAGACAGGTATCCTCTCCCTTTTCCTTCGCTTCCTTTGCCGCCTTTAAGGTTTTCTTCGCCCCTTCTTCTCCGAAGATTTGCTTCCCAAGGTCGGTACCGGCTAAATGGATTAAATCATCAATTCCGCAGATATCCTCTTTGAGTTCCTTCACCAAAGCTTCCGCCTTGCTCTTCTCTTCAGCGGTTCCAAACGCCTTTAAGTATGCTTTTACCGCCTCCTGTCCTTCCGGACAGAGACTCTCCGCCTTCAAGAGTTTCTCTACTTCCTGCTTTACAGCTTCTTTCGTCATCTTCCGCCTCCTTTTTTCCTCCTGCATCAAAAGTCTAACTGATGCTCCACCTGCTCCTTGTGCTCTTTCTGAATCTTCTGTAACGTATCCGGATGCTCCAAAAGATCCAGTGCGGTAAGCGCCAGCACTTTTGCTCCCAATAGTATAGAAGAAAGACCCAGAGAAGAGCAAGCGGCTTTTACAAATTCGATGCTATGACCGGGTATTTTCTTTTCACTGATGGTAATGCTCGGCTGAATCGTCGGTACCACCTGAGAGACGTTTCCGACATCGGATGAACCCATCTGCAATTCTTTCCAATCGCAGGGAGCAAAATGCTCTCCGAAGCGATTCAATTCTTTTTCATACAAATCATCGAAAGACGGCGTCGGCACCATATTTTCCACCCAGTTCTGATAGGCGTGCATCTTGCCTTTTGCGCCCATCGCAAGGGCGGAACCTTCCACCACCTTCTCCACCTTCTGATACAAGGCTTCCAGTGTCGGCTTGGCACTGGTTCTTAAATAGAACTTCGCATGGGCATAGTCCGGTACCACATTCGGCGCTGTCCCGCCCGAAAGAATCACCCCGTGAATCCTAGTGTCATCCGTGAGATGCTGTCGAAGCGCGTTAATAGAATTGTAGGTTTGGATCAGGGCATCCAATGCATTGATACCATCCTCCGGTTTTCCCGCCGCATGGGCGGATCTTCCCCAGAACTCAATATCCACCGGCACACAGCCCAGATTTCTTCCGGTTCTCTTGTGCTCGGAACCGGGATGGGCACAAAGGGCAAAGTCCACATCTTTGAAGTATCCCTCTCGTACAAAGGAGCCTTTCGCAGAACCCTCTTCTCCTCCTTCCTCTCCCGGTGTTCCATAAACGCGGATTTCTCCGCCGACTTCCTCAATCACTTCTTTCAGAGCGACTGCCGCAAGAGAAGAAGTTGTCCCGAAGAGATTGTGTCCGCAACCGTGTCCGAGTCCTTCCAGCGCATCAAACTCCGCAAGAAAAACGGCAACCGGTCCTTTCTTTTTACTCTTATAGGAGGCAACAAAACCGGTTCTGTGTCCCGCTGCCGGCATCTCAATCGTAAAGCCGTAAGACGCAAGCGTCTTGGAAAGCTCTTCCGATGCAAAGAATTCATAATTGCTCACTTCCGGCTTCGCATGAATAGCGAGCGCCAAATCCTGAAAGCGTTTTCCCTCTTTTTCTACCTTCCCGAGGATTTTCTCTTCTTCTTTTGAAAATTCGCCATTTTCCACTCTATTTTCTCCCATCTTTTCTCCTACTTTCTGCCCGGCGGGAAATCCCCCGCGCTAAACAAGACGTCGCACGCTTCGTGCAGGATCCTCTACACTCTCTTTGAACAAAAAAGGAGGCGAACGCTAAGCCCCGCCTCCTCTTTCTCCGTCTTAATCCCAAACCGGAATCGACTGTCCGTCATAATGCTCTTCAATAACCTTCTTCACCTCATCGGAGTTATAGGCTTTCTTAATCTTCTGGAAGTCATCGGATTCAATCTTATCCTTCTTGCAGGCAATGATATTCCAGTAGTTCTTCATATCCGGATCTTTATAGTCCTCATAAACAATGGCATCGTTCTTTAAGGTCAGTCCCGCATCCTTTGCTACACCGTTGTTGATGCAGGCGAAGGAAAGGTCCGGAAGAGACTTCGGAATCTGCGTTGCTACCATTTCCACAAGCTCTACATCTTTGTTGTACTTCTCCACATCCATAACAGTCGGTGTAAGACCGGCATCCTTCTTTAAGGTAAGGAATCCGTTCTTCTCAAGGAAACGCAAAGCTCTTCCCCCATTGGTTACATCGTTCGGAATCGCAATGGTAAGATGTCCTGTTGCTTCATCGAGCTTCTTGTACTTGGAAGAGTAGATTCCCATCGGGGCAACCTGCGTATAGGCAAGAATGCCCAAATCCGTGTATCCTCTCTCCTTGTTAAAGTTGTTGAAATAAATCTCCGTCTGGAATGCATTCAGGTCGATTTCACCATCCTCCAGAGCTTCGTTCGGCTTTACATAATCGCTGAACTCTACGAGATCCACCTTAATGTTATCCTTCTTCAGAAGCTCATTGACCTTCTCCCACTCTTCATGATCGGAACCGTTCACGCCGACCTTATAAACTCGTTCTTTTCCGCTATCTGCCTTTTCGGTCTCCTTTGCGGACTCGGAAGCCTTCTCACTTCCTTTTTCCGTGCTCTTCTCCGAACCAGCCTCGCTTGCCTTTGTTGTAGCAGTCTTACTGCCGCCGCATGCGGAAAGGGAAATCGCTGCAAATACTGCCGCAAGACCCAGTGCCAAAATTTTCTTCTTCATAATACTCTTCTCCTCTACCTTATAAACTTTATATAAGAATCTCATCCACTGCGTCAGGCTGTAGATGAAACTTCTCTACTGATGACTAACCTTCTTACTTAAACTATCGCCAACCCACTGTACAAAGAAGACCATGACGAGCATGATGATAATGGTCAGCACCATCACATCCGTCTTGTTCTGTCCGTAGCCGTAGCGAATCGCAAAATCTCCAAGCCCGCCGCCGCCGACGGAACCGGCTACCGCAGAGTAGCTGATGAGACCGACCAGCATGATGGTCACCGCCTGAATAATGGCGGAAAAGCCTTCTTTCAACATGACTTTGAAAATGATTGCGATTTCCGAAAATCCCATTGCGCGATACGCCTCTATCACGCCCTGGTCAATGCTCTGAAGGGCAAGTTCCGTCTGCTTCGCCATAAAAGGAATACAGGCTATAATCAGAGGAACAATGGCTCCTTTCAACCCGATGGTCGTCCCTACAATTGCCCGAACCAGCCAGGGAATCGATGCAATAAGAATGACAAAGGGGATGGAACGCACCGTATTCACAATCTTCGACAGAATGGAATAAAGCGTCGGGTTGGAAAGAATCTGCCCTTTCTTCGTTACGGCAAGGACAACCCCGAGAGGAACGCCGAGAACCGCTGCAAAGACGCCCGATATGCTGACCATAATCAGCGTCTCATTCAGGGATTTCAGAATGTAAGGTCCAAGCTTCACCACATTGGGAAATAAACTATTCAACCACTCCATTTCCGTCCTCCTTTCCTTCTCCTTCCGACGCGACCTCTTTCCCTACGGCACCGAGTGCCTCTACACGGATATCTCTTTCTCTCAGATAGCGGAGTGCTTCTTCGATATCCTGCTCTTCTCCTTTAATATCCACCGTAAGAGTTCCGAAGGGAGTTCCGGAAAGGATTTCGATATTTCCGAAAAGGATGGATACCTCCACCGGAAACTTTCGAACGAGATCCATAATAGCCGGATCATTTGCCTTCTCCCCGATAAAGGTGAGCTCATAGAGGTTTCTCTGATTCTTCTCTGCAAGCTTTACCGCTTCTTTTCTGTAAAGGGTCTTCTCCCGGAACTCCTTCGTGATACTGGAGTGCGGGTCCGAGAAGACTTCGACGAGACTTCCTTCCTCTACAATCTCCCCTTCCTCCATCACCGCCACTTTGTTACAGATACTCTTCACCACTTCCATCTGATGGGTAATCATCACCACGGTAAGTTTCAGCTTCTTCTGTAAGGAACGAAGCAGGTCGATAATCTGTGTCGTCGTGTTCGGGTCGAGTGCGGAAGTCGCTTCATCGCAGAGAAGAATCGTCGGCTTGCCGACAAGGGCTCTCGCAATGGCCACTCTTTGTTTCTGTCCTCCGGAAAGCTGAGAAGGATATGCGTTTCCTTTCTCCGAAAGCCCCGTAAGTTCCAGCATTTCTTCCACTCTCTTCCGGATTTCTTTCGCCGTTAAATACTTCGTCTTCTTCCGAAGCTCCGCTTCTTTTTTCTTCTTCTCATCTTCCGGCAGGGAATCGAAGTCTTTTACTGTCTCTCCGGCTCTTTCCCGCACTTCTTCATCAGTCGGCTCTACATGATTTTTCAGAGGTGCCGCTACATTTTCAAAAACAGTAGCCGAGTTTAAGAGATTAAAATGTTGGAAAATCATCCCCATTTTCCGACGAACCGCCCGAAGCTCTTTCTCTGAAAAATTCGTGATATTCTGTCCATGAATGAAAACTTCTCCACCGGTCGGTCTCTCCAGGAGATTGATACAGCGCACCAGGGTGGATTTTCCGGCCCCGGAATACCCGATGATACCGAAGATGTCGCCTTCCTCGATGTCGACACTCACATTTCTTACGGCGTGTACGCCTTCGCCTTCCTTCCCCGAAGGAAAGGTTTTCACAATATTCTTTAAGACAATGATTCCCATTGTTTATTCCTCCGGTTGTTCTAAAAAAGTTTTGTTTCGTGAACAGATTGCAATTATAGTTTTCCCTCTTCTTTTTGTCTAATCAAAAAATAATATGCCTTGCTATAGTTTTAAACTATAGCAAGGCATATTGCAAAGTCTTCTACTATGAAGCATACACTTCTTCCAGTGCTCCCTGTACGATGAAGCGCTGCTGCCCTCCGGCAGGACCCGAACAGGTCGACAGTGTGAGCAGATTCGGTCGATTGGCAAAATTCACTGCGTCCTTAGGATAATTCCGATAGGAAGACATCCGGGTAATCAGCTTAACATAACTGTCATACCCCGCATCTCCTTCAAAATCATTGTAGATAGGACTCGAGGTATCCGTCAGGTAGTAGGAAAAGATCCGATACCGATAGATCCCATCCGATTTACATAAGAAGATGTACGGATTCGTATTGGCAAGACTGTCATCCCGAAGAAAATTCTTGAGTTTCCCGAACATGGAACCGTTCTTCATATTGTGTCCGAAGACAAAAGTATTTTTATGATCGTAAGATCCCTTCGCATTCGCATCCAGAAAAATGGAACCGGCGAAATTCGCTTTTCCTTCAAAGGTCTTATGCAAATAATCGTCGTTGTCTTTACTGTTTACCACCGGATAACTGATATGGATGGCAGGAACGTAGATGACGGCTGTGAAATCTCCGTTAATCTTCTTCAATGCATCATAATCAATATGGAAAGTCGGGTGCGCAATATCCACCGGCTCCGGAGCTTCCGTCTCTTCTGCGCTGCCACTTTCCGCAACGCTCTCTTCTTTCTTCTCTTCTGTCTCTTTCTTCGTTTCCTGCACAACCACAATATGCTTATCCAGCTGGGCATACTCGTCATCGGCAGCCTTATATTCCAAAAAGTCTCGAAGGAATAAGCCGCCAAAGACCAGCATGGAGATAAAAAGGAAGGTGGGAATCAGAAAATGAAGAATTCCTCCTGCCTTCTTTTTTCTACTCTCTACCGTTTTCTCGTCCGCTTTCTCCTCCGTGTTTTTCTCTCGTTCTCTCTCTTCCATTGCCCCCTCTTTCGTTTTCGTATTTCTCTATCAAGAGATTTCCATCCTTTAGGATGGGCTCCCAATTTATTGTCATTCGCATCGGAACACAAAACTTCAGCCTCGTTGCTTGATTGAGGATACAATTTATTATGTATTTCATCAACCGTTTTCATGTTTTTTTCATCTTTCCCATGATAATCCCTTCAACACTTTGTTCATGATACACCCTCCGAACTGGATGTCTCGTAAATGGTAAATAACCTGTCCGTCTGCCAGTGCTTGCGCCGGAGTCAGGGCTTACCCTTTTCGGGTCGTCTTTACGATCTCTACAAATTTTCTGCGTGTATGAGACTTATTCGAGATCTCGAATAAATCTCACTGCCGAAGTAGTACCACTTGCCGTCAATCAAGGTCCAGCCGATGCTCAGCACGCCGCTCTCACGGTACTGCCAGGCACTGCCCTGCTTTTCCCAGTTTCCCATGGCTCACTCCACGCCGCGCGACTGCAGGGACTCAATCACCGTATCGTAATAGGGCGTCTCGATTCCGTAGCGCTTCCCGAGGCGCTGCACTTCATAAATAAGCCCGTCGACCTCGGACTTTCTCATGTCCGCGACATCCTTCTGAAACGAGGTGGTCATCTCGGGCGCAAGTCCGTCCACCACCTTCAGGCTGTCCGCCTCACTGTAGCCGTCCATGGCGATGCCCATTTTCTCCGCAATCGCGAGCACTTCGCGTACCAGGCCGCGATAAAAGTTCCGGTACTCGCCCTCGCGCTGCAAATGCGCCGCCGTGATATAGAAGTAAGTGCCGACCGCACCGTGCGGCGAGAGGTAGGCAAATTTCTTCATGCAGTCGCGGCGGATGTTGTCACTCAGCACCGCTTCGACACCCGCCCGCGTGAGATCCGCCTTCACTTCCTCGAGGACAGGGCGCGCCTCCTCCGGTTTCCGGACGCCGTAAACCACGCGCATTAAGCTGCCGAGCTGACGGATTCTGCCCGCTTCCTCGACATTGCCCATCACATAAATACAGCCGTCCGTGACCAGCGGCTTCTCCAACTTTTTCTGTACCTTCTCTCCCGTCCCGAAGACATTGCAGAGCGGGATGATGACCGTGTGCTCCGTGGCGACGCGCTCAAGAAACGGCAGGACACTGTCAATCGAATAGGACTTCAGCGCGAGGAAAATGACATCCGGCGTCTCGCTGTAACTTGTCTCATCAAACGCAGCGACCGGCGAAAAAGTCTCCTCACCGCTGTCCTTTACCAGCGCGAGTCCCTTCTTTTTAAGTGCCTCCAGGGTCTTGCCGTGTGCCAGAAAACTCACCGAAAGTCCCGCGCGAAGCAGATAGGCGCCGAGTGTGCCGCCGACCCCGCCCGCGCCGATGATCAAATACTTTAACATGTGTTTCCTCCCCTTCTCTCCGGGATACGCCCCGGTAGTATTATCTTGAATCAAATGATCTCAGTGAAACAAGAGCAGCGTAACAAGCCCGATCATCGGAAGCTAGCCCCGAATGAATGTCCTCGAGCGTATACTTCCGCATCTCTTCCTCCATCAGCGTCTTCCCTTTTATTTTCTTATTTTTCTAACGATTCCGGATCTAATAAGAAATCTTCTATTCCAATATACAGAATTCCATTTTCGTCATGCCAAGGCATAATATTGTCTCTTACGACAACAATCTTTTTGAACGAATCTGATACTCGAACAAGCGAATTGATTTCTTGTAGTCTCTTAGATTCATCCTCAACACTAAGTGCTGATTGCACATAGTATCGCTTACTTCCTTTATTCGCTACGAAATCAACTTCTAACTGAACTCTTCTTGATTTTTTATCTTCGTCTCGATAGTTGTATTCCACAACACCAACATCAATATCAAAGTCCCTGGCAAATAGCTCATTATAAATCACATTTTCCATGATGTGGTTTTCTTCCTGTTGTCTAAAATTCAGTCTGGCATTTCTTAATCCAACATCACTGAAATAATACTTCTGTGGAGTGCCGATATACTTCTTCCCTTTAATATCATAGCGATATGCCTTATTTAAAAGGAACGCATCAATAAAGTAATCAAGATATTTACTGATGGTCGCAGGTGCGACTCGTACTTGTCGCATGGACCGGAATGTATTGCACAACTTGTTTGGATTCGTAAGCGATCCAATGGCAGATGACACAATATTTAATAATTCCTCCAAAACATCCTGATTATTTTCAATCTTATTATGCTCCAGCACATCAGAAATATAGGTCTTTGAAAATAGATCCTTTAGATACTTACTTCTTTCTTCATGCGTCTTTAAAGACAATACAAATGGCATTCCCCCATAGGTATAGTATTCTCTCCACGCATTTCTCTTATCCCCTTCGTATGCAGAATAGAACTCTGCAAAAGTAAGGGGATTCATACGAATCTCATCTCCACGTCCTCTAAACTCAGTTAAGATATCTGAAGACAACATCTTTGAATTGCTACCTGTTACATATAAATCCACATTTTTCAGCTTCATGAGTCCTAAAAGCACATCAACAAATCCGATTTTAGCCTCTTTGTCATCTACATACGGATTCTGAATCTCTGACACCTTTTGAATCTCATCGATGAACACATAGTACTTCTGCTTTTTATCAGAAACAGCAGCTCGAATATATTGATCAAGTTCCATTGGATTTCTATATTTTGCATAACTAATTTCATCCAATACCAGCTCCACTATATTATCTTCCGACACCCCGGTAGATACCAAGTACTCATGATAAAGTTCAAACAACAAGAAGGATTTTCCGCATCGACGGATACCTGTAATAACTTTGATAAGACCATTTTCTCGTTTAGATATAAGTTTATCCAGGTAAATCTTACGTTCAATAATCATCTCGCGCCTCTATATTTGTAAAATTTTTGCAGCAATACGCATTTTTATAACGAGTTAATTGTACTCCTGTTCAAGGATCAAATCAATTATACTCGTAAAATTTTTGCGTATTGCTGCATTTTTATGATTACTTGATTTCTACGATTCCTCCTTCTCCAGCAACGCCACCACCTCGCAATTGTTGGTTCTCGGGAACATATCCACGGCACAGAGCTTCTTTACTCGGTATCCTGCATTTTGCAACGCTTCCAAATCCCTTGCTAAACTCTTCGGCTTACACGCCACATAAATAAGTCTCTTCACGCCGTAGCGGATGATGAGCTCCAGCGCTTTTTTATGCATGCCGTCTCTCGGAGGATCCACAATAATAAAATCCGGATGCGGAAGAACGTTCGTTTCCAAGTTCTCCTCTCCATGCTGATCCTCTTTTTGCAGCTTTTCCTCTTTCGCGTCCTCCCGCTTTGCACTCTCTTCCAAAACCTTAAGGACATCACCGGCGATAAAATGGCAGTTTGTAATGCCGTTGTCTTTCGCATTTTCCTTCGCGGATTCGACTGCCTCCTCGATGATTTCCACCCCGTAGGCTTTCCTTGCAACCCTGCTCATCAGCTGCGTAATCGTTCCCGTTCCGGAGTATAAGTCAAAAATTAGCGGCTTTTCCGCTGCGCTGTCCGATAAATCCGCATATTCCCGAATCTTACTATAGAGCTTCTCCGCGCCAAGCGTATTCGTCTGGAAGAAAGAAAAAGGGGTAATTTTAAAGCGAAGACCCAGAAGTTCTTCATAAAAACAGTCTTTTCCGAAAAGAATTTCTGTCCCCTGGTTAATGACCGCATCGGCAAGACTGTCATTTCTCGTATGTAAGATGCCTGCAAACCGTCCGCGAATCTCCCCTTCCTTCTCCAGTTTCAGGAGGGCACTACACCAGTCCGAAAGAAGCTTCTCTTCCCCCTCATTCCGTAAGGGAGCGGAAGTCCCGTTCCAACCGGCATGAATCAAAGAGACCAGAATCTCTCCGGTCTTTTCCGCTCTTCGAATCAATAAGTGGCGGAGATAGCCTTCATGTCTCTTCTTATAAAAATAAGGAATCCCTCTCTCCGAAAAAAATTCTCTCGTAACAAGAAGAATCTTTCCCATATCGGCATCCGGTAAGCGGCAATCCTCGGTATTCAGAATATTAAAAAAGCTTCTTTTCTGATGCAGTCCCAGGCAGAGCGGTCCATCCTTCTCCTGGTCACCGAAAGAAAATTCCATTTTGTTCCGGTATGCTTCTTTCTTTGGGGACGAAAGAATTCCCTCAAAAAGATAGTCTCCCCTGATAACGGGAGAAAAGAGCTGCTGTATCTCCTCTTTCTTTTTATCCAGTTCCTCTTCATACGGAATCTCCTGATAAAAGCAACCACCACAGCGTTCCTGATTCTTACACCAATCCATACCTTCTCCTGCTAAAAAAACCATTCTCCTGCTTAAAAAAGCCCACTCTTCTGCTTAAAAAAGCCCACTCTTCTGCTCAATAAAGTCTATTCCTGATCGATAAATAGTACGAAATTTTACGAAAGGAATACAAAACGAGATATCGCACGCTTTCTGCACGATACTCGTTATGCATAAAGAAAAGGAGGCAAGCCTGCCTCCCTCTCCCTGATATCGATTTATCTTACTCTTCCGAATCCTCGGCATCCTCATCGTAATCATCATACTCGTCCAGATAATCCGGAGACAGAAGTCGGAACACACCATAGGCTAAACCGCAAAATGCAACAACTGCTGCAACGATGGCAAGAACCGTCAACGCTTTCTTCTTCACGTCATCCTCCTCCGGTTTCTCTCTACGACGCAATGCATACTGAAAATCGGCGCTTAAATTTCTTGCGTCATCGGCAAATTTCCTTGCTCTGTCCTTTAAGCTTTCTATTGACCACTGATCCATACTTTCTTCCTTTCAAATCCTTATGAAAACCCTCATCTCATTTTTCACTTCGGTTTTGCACCAGTATATCGGTCTTTTTCTGAAAATGCAACGAAAAACGACAATTACTCGAGTACCCAGTTTCCATCCGCCATCACAAAATTCTTCTCTACACCGAGCTTATTGGTCCAGTATTTTGTCAAGGCTACCGTATAGACCTGCTGATCTTCCGTAAAACTGTCCTTCCTATGATCCCAAAGTTCTTTAGAACTGGGCCAGAGTGCATACTTCGGCTGCACAGCGCTATAGAAAGCAAAGCTTCCTCCATGCTGTCCGTGATGCGCCATCTGTACAATATCCGCCTTCAGTTTCTCCGGCGGAAGTTCTTCCAGAAGCTTCCCGGCCGCTTCATAAGGCAGGTCTCCCGTGATGAGAAGCGTTTTTCCGTTGATGGTGATACGGTAGCAGATGGAACTGTTATTTCCGGTATCAATCGGAATGGAATACGCAGTATTCAAGATTTCCACACTGACATTTCCATAGGAAAATGTAGTACCTCGCGGAGAATTCTCATGTTTCTTCTCTGCCGGATACTGAGAAAGGTCTTCCATAATTTCGGAAATAACCGGAAGTCTATATTTCTGCTCATACTGCTCATAATAGGAATAGGGTGCGAAACTATAATAGATCTGCCCCGGGTCAATATTGTAATAATCCGGATGTCCCGCTACCTTCTGCTGCTCCAGAATCACAGCCAGGGCACCGACATGGTCCACATGCGGATGCGTGAGGAGCCAGGCTGCGACCTTGCCTCCTTTTGCCTTGATGTATTTACAAAGATAAGGCGCATTGGTTTTTAAGCCGCCATCCACAACAATCAGCTGTCCGTCATTTGTCTCGATGACGATACTGATCTGCTGTCCGCTCTCATTGCCTTTCAGCATGGTAATCTTCGCACCGCCAAGACCGATTGTGGAATCCGTATACGTCGGCGTACTGTCTCCGTTTCTGACATAGATTGGTGCATTTCCGCTACTGGTCTTGTCTTCTGTGAGACTTGCCGCCGTATTGGCATTGCCATAGACTGCTCCGCTGCTTTCCTCCGCGAAGACCGGCATGCTAAGCAAAATGCTCATCCCGAGAATAACCGTGAACCCTCTGAATCTCTTTCCCATAATTCTTTCTGCTCCTTGCTCTTTTTCCGCCGAATCTATCTTATTTTCCGGCTACTGTCTAACTCCATTTGCATCAATAACATAACCGTCTTTCACGGTATTTTTCTCCATCGCTCCCTGCGGGAAACCGGCATCTTCCAAATTGAAGAAATACCACTTGCCGTCAATATTCTGCCAGCCGGTCTTCATGTCGCCGTTTGTCTGATCCAGAAAATACCACTGCCCGTTCAGCTGTCTCCAGCCGTTCGCCATCTTCCCTGCTGCACCTTCCGTGTCAAAATAGTACCACTTGCCGTTCACAAGCTGCCAGCCGCTAAGCATGACCCCGTCGGAATTCATATAGTACCAGTCCTCCCCAACCTTCTGCCAGTCGGTGAGCATCCTTCCTCCGTCGTCAAAATAGAACCAGTGGTCTTTAATCAGAGCCCATCCTTTAGCAAGTTTACCGTCATTTTCAAAGTACCAGTCGGAACCGTTCTGTCTCCAGCCTGCAACAACCTCTCCCGGTCCGTTTGCATCGGGATTGTCCTTATTCTGGTTTCCGTTATATTTCTCGGAAGCTCTCTTCTTTCCGTCGTCTTTTCTTTCCTGCTTGCTCTTTTTCTTTTTCTTGGCACTGTACTCTTTGAAGCTTCCTTTGCTAAGTCCGGTCGCTTTTAAGGTAATCAGGTTGAAATAATACTCTCCGCTGTCTCCATCCGGATCCTCTACACTTCCGCTCGTATCCACATAAAGAGAATCCGAGAAATACTGTGCCATATCGTCCTTCTTGTCGTACACGGCACGAACGGCGATATGATCGAATTCCTTTCCGCTCCGGTTAAACGAACTGAAATTAAAACGCGGCGTATTGCTGTGTTTCTTTGCAATCTTGTCGTCTCCGTTTTTCGTGTTATAGAAGACTAAGATATCATAACCTGTTGCATAATTTACTTTATCCCAGGAGTAGCTGTTCTCATCGGAGCGAAAATTCGTCGGCTCCTGTAAAACGTAGAAAGGATACGCATTTGCCTTGATGCGAATCGTATTTTTGCCCTTTTCCGTCACTGCCATTTCATAGGCACCCCGAACCTCTACCACGGTTGAGGAATCAAAGAACTGTCCTTCGTCCGCCCTGACCGTAATAGAATACGTATAGGGTTTCTTCGGTGTATTGTATTTTCCGTCTACAGAATAGTCACTGACCGTGTAGCCGCTATCCATCGCAACTGCACTCGGTTTGGAATAGGTCGCTCCCGGCTCCAGTTCCGTGTCCTCATTCGGACTGATGTCCACCTGAACCCTTCCTACAAGTTGCTCCGCAAAGGCGGGAAGGGCGAAAACGCCTGCTAAAAGTGCCGTTAAAAGCACGATCCTTTTCTTCATTTCTACTCTCCTTCCATTTAAAAATGGATTGTTCCCTATGGTAACCAAGCACCGCTCGCATCAAATCGATAATCGACCCCATTGATATTTCTCGTTGTGTTCGAAAGCATCGCGCCCGAGTCTTCCATATAATACCATACATTGTTAATCTGTTTCCAGCCGGTCCGCATCGCACCGTCCTGATTTAACCAGTACCATTTTCCGTTGACAAGTTGCCAGTTCGTCGCCATGGCTCCGGAATCCTGCAAGAAGTACCAACGGTTATTATCATATATCCACCCCGTCTTCATGAGGGCGTTGTTGTCCATAAAATACCAGACATTTTTGACTTTCTTCCAACCGGTGACCGCTTTACCGTTTTCCATATATTTCCACTGTCCGGGTGTTCCCTGCACCCAGCCATTTTCCGGAACGACCTTCTCATTTCCGGGACCTTCCGTGGAAATCACCGTGCCGTCCGCTCCGTTCGAGCTGTTTCCGCTCCCTCCCGTCGTGCTCTTTGTACTGTCTCCGGCGATGCTTACCTTTCCGGCGTTCTTCTCCGAGGGATTTCCTCCGCCATAGGCTTTCCAGGAAAATTCCGTTGTAACCAGTCCTTTAATGCCCTTGACAAAGCCTTTTTCACTGGACTGCCATATCGTCGTCCGACTTCCGTCTACCGGTACATAAACCCGATTCTCCGGATAAGCGGCAAACCACACGTCATACGATATCTTGGAAAGATTCATGTGTTTCGTAAGCCAGGTGCGATTCGCATAGACCATCGGGATAAATCCGGCATCCTGCACTCTCTTACAGTAGGCATTGATCATCGCAGTGAGATCATCCTTACTAAGACCGTCGGAAAGCATGGAAGCCACTTCCAAATCATACGCCACCGGATATTGCAAGCTGTAGGGCTGTAACTTCCTTAAAGTCAGATCCGCTTCCGCCATGGCGTCGTCCATATTCTTAGCCGTGGAGCAGAGATAGACGCCGACCTTAATTCCCGCTTTCTGCGCTCCCTTCACATTGGTATCAAAATAGGCATCCTCTTTCGTTCCATACGCAAGGCGTACCATAACAAAATCCAGACCGTCCTTCTTGGCTTGCGCCCAGTCAATCGCGCCGGATTCGTTTTGATAACGGGAGACCTCCGTTCCCTTCTCCAGGTATTTCAGGTCCGAACCGTCCTCTTTCGTGTACCCATACCATCCTGCATGGTCGGCATCCACGGTAGCGGCTGCCGTTTCACTTTTCCCGACACTGTCTCCGGGTCCGATTGCATAAGCCGTCATCGCAGTCATGATTCCGCTGAAAACCACGGCAGACAAAAACGTAAGAACACGAACGGAACGAAAAACGGACATCCACCCAGAAACTCCAGTTTCTTTTTTCTTTTCACAAAAGTTCTTCCCGGAAGAACTTTCCCTGCTTTTATACCTCATCCTCCTGCTTCCCTTCTATCATTGTCTACTAAGACTATCGACGGAAAGACAAAATAGCAATAGAGAAAATCGAACTGTAAGAGAAGTTCAGAAAAGAGTAAGGACTATCACGATATTCCCCGTCTTTCCTTCTCTTCCGCTCAAGAACGAAAAAACCGGTATCCCCGAAGAGGATGCCGGTTTTTTCGTCGTTTTTAAAGTATCGTACAAATGTTTTTCTGCACAATCTTCTATTTCTTCTCACACATTTCCATCTTAGAAGAAAAATAAATTTTCCTCTCGATGATACTCAATCAGTATACACTATATTTCGTCAAAAATCATTTTTTAATAAATAATTTCGCCTTATTTCTTAAAAAATAAATTTATACCATTCTGCGAATGGATTTTATAGGCTTATAGGTCGCTGATTCTACCGTAACACCGGATTTCGCATTCAGTGCGGATAACATTCTTCCGTTCCCAAGATAGATTCCCACATGACCGTTGTAAGCAAGAACATCCCCGGGTATGGCATTCTCCAGGGAGCCGACATTGACTCCTAAAGAGCGAATGGCTCCGGAAGAATGGGGAAGAGACACCCCAAAGTGCCCGAAAACGCCCATCAGGAAGCCGGAACAATCCGATCCGTGTAACAGACTCAATCCGCCATAACGATAAGGTCTTCCCACAAACTGCATCGCATAATCCACCACCTGCTGTCCTTTTGTGCGGGTATCCCCTATCAATGCATCCTCCGTAAAGCTCTTTACGGTCTGGTCTTCCTGGGGAACCATTCCTCCCTCTTCCGTGAAGACCAGAATTTCATCCGAACTTTGCGGTCCAGCAAAACTGTTTACACTGCAAACTGCGGAAAGTGCAAACAGCGCAATCCCGAAACCAAGAATCTTTTTTCTTGTCTTTTCTATATAAGAACCGATTCGCTTTTTTTCAATGTTCTTTCGTTCTTCTCCCGACACAAGATAAATAGCCTCTGCCTTCTGCATAAAATCTCCTTCAACTCCTTCCCCGGACCGGCGCAAAAGCATAAGTGACCGCCCGGAGCAGTTTTCTTTTTTTGAAGCGAAACCGTTCAACAAGAGAAAACTGAAAATATAGACTACGGTTACTATATCGGCTATTCTAGAGAGCAGTTATGGCGAAAATAAAAACGCAGTATGAAGATTCACTGACGTTTTCTTACGAAAGTGCCGCCATTTCTAACGGTTTCATGCTACGTTTTTTACGTTTTTATGACATTTTAGACTTTTTGTCGGATTTCGTTCTATTCTCCCGCCTCCGGCTTAGATTCCTTGATTTTATGTTTCGTCGCTTTGCCGCTTCTTTCGGATTTCGTCTCGCTTCTCCTCCGCCTTTTCTCCTGTGGGGGTATAGCCGATCCATTTTTCCGAAAAGTGCACATCAAAAAAATGAACAAACGGTCCGAGTCCAAACGCACTAATCAGAGTGCCGATCCCCACTAAACCGCCGGTTAAGAAAGCGGCAAGCGCACTAACTCCGTCCGTAAACATCCTACAGGCAAAGTACGGTTTCTTCGTTTTGTCACGAAGTCCCAGAGACAGATAATCATAAGGGGCAATACCGAGATCTGCCGTCTGATACAGGGAAACCCCGAGGGAAGTAATCACCACTGCGGCGGCTGCCCAGAGGAGCTGTACCCCTAATCCCTGCGTTTCGGCATAGCCGAAGTGCCGTACGAAGATCGCATAGAAAAAACTGACAATATAGCCCAGAATGATTCCATTCACAAAAGTTCCTGCACCGATATATTTCTTCCCGAAAGAAAATTGCAGAAGCAGAAAAAGCGCATTGAAAATCAGGTTCTGCGTACCGAGGGGTATTCCGAAGATCTCCGAAAGGCGCATACTGAACGCGGACATCGGATCATTTCCGAGATGAGACTCTTTAAATAAGGCAATGCCGATGGAAATAATCAGCACGCCCAGGACCATCGCAATATACCGCCTTAAAAGGATGTTCTTTTTTCCCATCTTAATCTATTCCCTCTTTTTTCCCATCTTACTCTATTTCCTCTTCCTTCCCATTGCTTTCGAAAAATAGCCACTGAGCAGAAAGCACGAAAATACAGGAATCCTTACGGATGCACTACAACCGGACATCCCTTCTGAATCCGCTGAAAGAGTTCCCTTGCTTTATTCTTCGGCAGATTGATGCAGCCGTGCGAGCCGCCTCTTACATAGATATTTCCGCCAAACTTGCCGCGCCAGGACGCATCATGAAGACCGATGTTTCCGTTAAACGGCATCCAGTAATCCACGTGTGCCTCATACTCCGGCTTTCCGTTTACGATTTTCCCGCGCAGAGTACGATTGGTTTCTTTCCCGTTTAAGAAAAATACGCCTGCCGGCGTCGCCCGATCGTCGCTCAGCATGCCGGTCACTGTCGGACTCTCCCAAACAAGATTTCCGCCTTCATAGTAGTAAACGTGCTGTAAGCCTAAGTCGACCTCCAGAAAAGTCGTTCCGAACTGTGGCTGTGCATACTGCGCCGGTCGATAACGGTAAACCGGTTCTCTCTCCATCGACGTAAAGGAAGAAATCGCCTTCTTCAGCGCTTCCTTTTCCGCTTCTACATTGATATGGAGGGCATAGGGAGATTGCATGGCAATGTCCTTCCCGCTTGCAGAATGGAAAGAAACCGTGTTTCCGGGATTACCATACTTTCCTTCAAGATAGTTTGCATAAGCCAAAACTTTGGCATCATCAAATTCTACCCCGTTCGCATTGATGCCCCGTACCATCTCCGCAAGCTGCTCTCCGGACAGAACTTCTTTATTGCCCAAAACATTGGTCACAATCTGTACCGATTGCAGATGATTTAAAGCGGCAAGTTTCGGTTCCAAGTCGCTCTTTCGCACCGTAACCGTATCATAGATTCCTCTTTGTGCGAGATCGATGGTATTCTCTCCTCTTTGCAGAGCGGAATACACATTTTCATAAAACTTCGTCTCATTAAGGGAATTTCCTTCTTCCTCAGGCACGATGCTGTATCCCTCTTCTTTTTTTACAATATAGGCATTCCGCGTTTTTTTCGCATCTTTCAGAAAAGACAGTCCGGCAAGCTTTTCTTTTAATTTCGCTTCATCATAAACAGCCTTACTGCCATCCAGGGAAAAATCATATCTTGCCTCGGGACCGCCTTTCAATCCCTGCTTTTCCTCTTCCTGCAAGAGGGAAGGAAGGTTGGTCGGTGCAGACAGCTGATATCCTATCTCCGCGCCTTTGATTTCCTCCGTCTTATCTCCGCCCTTTATATAGAGAACATAATCCTTACTGTACTTCCCTTCCAGATAGGTCTTCGCTTCCTCCACTGTCATACCGGAAAGCGGAATTCCGTTTCCATAAGTCCCCATTACAAAGCGGTCCAATGCATAAGCGCGTAGAGGTAAGAGTAAAGCACATACCATCCCTGCTACGATTAAAAGTCTCTTCTTCATATCATCCTCCCATGCCAGTCTGCCCCTTATTCTACACTCCCTTTCTTTTTTTGAGTAGTCCGAAAACAAAATTTCGCTCTATAAAGGCTTTCTTTACTCTTTAAAGGCTTCTTTATTCTTCAAAGGCTTCCTTACTTTTTAAAGGCTTCTTTTATTCCCCAAATACTTTTTTCCGTAATGCAATTCCTGTCGGTGTGGCAGCGAGTCCGCCCTGTGAAGTCTCCTTTAAGTTTACAGACATCGTGTCTCCTACAGACTTCATGGCAGCGATGCACTCATCTACCGGAATCTTCAGGTCGATTCCTGCGAGCGCCATATCCGCACTGGAAAAAGCAATCATGACTCCGGAAACATTTCTCTTTACACAGGGAATTTCTACAAGGCCTGCCACCGGGTCACAAACAAGTCCCATTTGGTTAATGATGGCCATCCCGAGCGCATCTCCGGAAGCTGCGGGACTGCCTCCCATCAACTCTACAAGAGCCGCCGCCGCCATTCCTGACGCAGAACCGCACTCCGCCTGGCATCCCCCTTCCGCACCCGCAATAGAAGCAGTCTGGGCAATCACCATACCGAAGGCTCCCACAGTAAAGATGGACATCACGATATCCCTTTTCGGGAGTCCTTTATCCTCATACATGGAGACCAAACAGCCCGGAAGAATTCCGCAGGAGCCGGCCGTCGGTGTCGCCACAATCCTTCCCATCGCCGCATTACAGTTGGACACACACATCGCTCTGCCGATGGCTTTCGTTAAAAACATCCCCGAGAGTCCTCCGCCTGTTTTTTCGGCATATTGCAGCATCTTATTGCCTTCTCCTCCGGTAAGTCCGGACGTCGAACGAAGATCGGGGTCATTTCCCTTTTTTACCGCATCGACCATCACATCAAAGTTCTTCTCCATGATGGCATAAATTTCCTCTTCGCTCTTCTGCATCTGCTCCGCCTGATCTCTCAAGCAGAGCTCACTGATTTTGATGCCTTCTTTCTCTGCCGCATCGCATATTTCTTTTATGCTTAAATATTTCATTCTGTTCACCTGATTTTCTATTCTGCTGTACACTGCATAGTACACCCGTTTCCCCGCCGTTCACTACAAAAGAACACCCATTCTTCGCCTGCTAAGTTCGCATCAAATTTTGATTCTCTTCCCTCTCTATCCTTAGATGGCACGAATCAAAATGGCATTTTCCACAACGGGAAGGGCATTGATATCTTCTAAAAGCTCTTTAGGCGGTAACTGGTCGATTTCTATCGTCATCAGTGCCGTACCCCCTTTTTCCGGACGGCTCAAACGGAAGTTTCCGATATTTAAATCTTTATACTTCTCATACATGATCTGTGTTACTTCCGCGATTGCCCCCGGCTTATCCTTGTGCAGAACAAGCACCGTATTGTTTTCACCGGTAAAATCAACGCGCATTCCGTTGACTGAATCCACACGAATATTCCCGCCGCCGATACTGGCGCCTTCCATTACCCCTTTCTGCCCATTTTCCAGAACATAATGAATTCTCGCCGTATTCGGATGCGCTCCGGGAATATCTTCCTCAATAAAACGATAATCAATTCCCCGATCTTTCGCGATTTGAAGGGCATTCCGTATCTCTTCATTGTAACTGTGATAGCCCATGATACCGGCAAGAAGAGCACGATCCGTCCCGTGTCCGCGATACGTTCTTGCAAAGGAGCCGGAAAGTTCAATATCCACTTTCTTAAAGGTTCCCCCTTCCGCAAGCTTATTCACTACTCTCCCGAGCCTTACCGCTCCTGCCGTATGAGAGCTGGATGGCCCAATCATAATCGGTCCGATAATATTAAAAACATTCACTGTTCTACCTCTTTCCCATAGAATCTCTATTCTAAAAAGTCTCTTTCCGACCTCTATTTCTTTCGAAAAGAATTCCCTACTCCGTGCCTTCGTGCCGTAAAACACTTCGATACAGTTTATTTTACAAAAGAAAGGCTGCCTTGCCAATGAAATCAAAACGAAGACTTTCTAAAAAAAGATTAAAAAGGAGTCGGAAAAAGAATAAATCGAAATTTCAAAAAGAAATCGATTATTTTTCACAACTCCTCTTATTGCTTTTCAAGCCAACCGAACGTTCTGTTTCTCCAATGATTTTTATGCTTTTCCTTCTTTCACAATCATGCGATTGTAGAACTCATTCACAATGACACCGATAGCATTGTCTCCGGAGACATTGCAAGCTGTTCCGAAGGAATCCTGTGTGATGTAAAGTGCCACCATGATGGCGCAAATCGGTCCGTTCGGATCGCCAAGTTCCTTCCCGAAAATCATATACAGGAACGGAAGTGCCGTCATGATGGAGCCGCCCGGTGCACCCGGAGAAGCTACCATGGCAATTCCCAGAGTCATAATAAACGGAACTACCGTAGACAGGCTGATAGGAATCTGATTCATAAGGCATACTGCCGTCGCACAAGCCGTAATCGTAATCATCGAACCGCACATGTGGATATTTGCACAGAGAGGAACCACGAAATTACGAATCTGCTCGGAAATCCCGTCATTCTTTGCGCATTCCAGATTGACCGGAATCGTTGCTGCCGAGGACTGTGTTCCCAGTGCTGTGGTATATCCCGGAATCTGATTCTTCATCAAGGTAAACGGATTCTTCTTCGAAATCGTGCCGGCAACAAGGAACTGTGCCAAAAGGTAGCATAAGTGCATGATAATCACTACGATGAATACTTTCCAAAGGATGGAAAGAATCGCGAAAGTCTTCCCGGAACGAGTCATATCTACAAAAGTTCCCAGGATGTAAAGCGGAAGTAAAGGAATGATTGCCGTGTGCAATACCTTATCGATGATGCCGGAGAAATCCTTCAGCGCTTCATACAGTGTTGTGCCGATGGTCTTTCCTCTCATGGTAGAAAGGCAAAGTCCCAGGATAAAGGCAAGTACAACTGCGGACAAAGTATCGAACATCGGCGGAATGCTGATGGAGAAGAAAGAGGCAACGGACTGATCCGCTGTAGCCTGAATCTGTGCCATGGCATCGGCAGACATAAAGCTCGGGAAAAGATTGATCGAAACAAAGTAAGAAATTGTTCCGCCAATCAGAGTGGACCCGTATGCCAAAATCACCGTCACAAGCAGCAACTTCCCGGCTCCCTGAGAAAGGTCCGCAATACCCATGCTGACATACGCCAAAATCATCAAGGGAATAACAAACTTCAGGAAATTACTAAAAATTCCGGACAGTGTAACAATCAACTCGCAGAATCCGAGCGGAGCATACTGTCCAATCAAAATACCGAGAATGATGGCAATGATTAATTTCGGCACCAGGCCAAGTTTCATCTTCATTTTTTCCTCCTTCTTCACGGCTGTTACGGCTCCTGTCCATACAGCACGGGTAAAGAAACTGTGAAAAAGAACTTTCTTTTGTTAGAACAGGTCTGCAACGTGGAGAAAGTCCCCGCATTGCAGACCCAAGCTTCTAAATATATCCTCTATTTTTACAGCTTCTTTTGTTGAAAAATTCTATAAAAGCTTCTTATCGATGTAAATTATAACCTATAATTAAGCTTTTGTGAAGGATTTCATTATAAAATACCTCCAATGGATAGGATAAGCGGAGCAAATACAAGAGCAATGACGGTCATCAACTTAATCAGGATATTGATGGACGGTCCCGAAGTATCCTTGAAAGGATCACCCACGGTATCGCCCACTACAGCCGCCTTATGGGTATCCGACCCCTTTCCGCCGTGATGTCCCTCTTCAATGTACTTCTTGGCATTATCCCAGGCACCGCCCGAGTTCGACATAAAGATGGCCATCATAACGCCGGAAACCAATGCACCAGCAAGAAGTCCGCCGAGAGCCTCCGCGCCAAGGAGAATCCCGATTGCCAGCGGAGCCAGTACGGCAAGAACGCCCGGCACAATCATTTCCCGCAATGCGGCATGCGTAGAAATACTTACACAAGTTTTATAATCCGGTTTCTCCGTCCCTGCCATGATGCCCGGTTTCTCTCTGAATTGTCTTCTCACTTCCGAAATCATCGAAAAGGCCGCTTTACTTACTGAACTCATGGTAAACGCGGAGAAGAGGAAAGGAAGCATAGCCCCTACGAAGAGTCCGATGCACACACGACTATCCAAGACATTGATATTCTGTAATTGTACAGCCTGCGCGTAAGATGCAAAAAGCGCCAGAGCAGTCAGTGCTGCCGACCCGATGGCAAAACCTTTTCCCATCGCCGCCGTCGTATTTCCGACCGCATCGAGCTGGTCCGTGATACTGCGGACATTGTCCGGCAGTCCCGCCATCTCGGCAATGCCGCCGGCATTGTCCGCAATCGGTCCGTACGCATCCACCGCTACCGTAATAGCTGTAGTGGAAAGCATGCCGACAGCGGCAAGCGCGATGCCATAAAGTCCCAGGAGCTGATAAGAAATAAAAATGGCAACACAGATAAGAAGAATCGGCACTGCAGTGGAACGCATTCCTATCGCCATACCCGAAATAATATTCGTAGCAGGACCTGTCTCCGACTGCTTTGCAATATCTTTTACCGGATTATAAGAAGCGGAAGTGTAATACTCCGTGATGGCACCTATCGCAAGTCCGGCAAGAAGCCCCGCCGTCACGGCAAAGGCGGCGTTGAAGTTCCCGAAGAAGCAATTCGCTAAAATAAAGGCAAAAACCAATACCGCTACCGCAGAAGAATAGCTTGCCATCTTCAAAACCTTACTCGGATTTTCTCCTCCGAGCATAAGTACCAGTACACTTCCGAGAACACAGGCCAGAAGGGAAAGCCCCGCAAGTAAGAGCGGAAAAGCAACGCCTTCCACGGACTTTCCATCCAGAAGCACGCCGAGTGTCATTGCGGAAACCAGGGCGCCTACATAGGACTCGAAAAGGTCCGCTCCCATACCGGCAACGTCGCCGACATTATCTCCTACGTTATCGGCAATTACCGCAGGATTTCTCGGATCATCCTCCGGAATCCCCGCCTCGACCTTTCCAACCAGGTCTGCTCCGACGTCAGCCGCCTTCGTATAGATTCCTCCTCCTACACGGGCAAAAAGAGCAATGCTGGACGCACCGAGAGAGAATCCGGAAAGAACACCGACATCTTTCGTAAGCAGGTAGAAAAGTCCCACGCCGAAGATACCGAAACCGGAAACACACATTCCCATTACGGAGCCGCCGGAGAAAGCAATGGAAAGCGCTTTCTTCATCCCGAAGCCTCTTGCCGCCTCCGCTGTACGAACATTCGCATGGGTTGCGGAACGCATCCCGAAATAGCCTGCCAAAGTGGACAAAATTGCACCAAATACAAACGCAACGGCACTAAGCCAGCTTCTTGTTCCGAAGCCTATGCAGAGAAATAAGCTGCAAACAAAAAAAAGAAGAATCCGATATTCTGCAAAAAGAAATGCTTCCGCGCCTTCTGCAATGGCCGATGCAATCTCTTTCATTTTTTCACTTCCGGAATCCTCTTTCAGAATCTTCTGTCCCTGAAATAGCGCGAACAAAAGTCCCAAAACGCCCAAGACGGGCACTACGACAAATACACTATTCATTTTTCCCCCAATCATTTGAAAAAGCGGTCACTTCTCCTGTTGTTCCCCTATAATAGCAAATGAATATGTATTTTTCTACTATTAATTTTAAAAAAGAAATTTCTTTTTTGTTTTAATTCAATAAATTCTCTCTTTATTTCTCTCCATTTCAATCATAAAATGCACAATTCCGTCTTTGTAAAAAACCGATATGCATAAAATAAACTATGAAAAATCCGTCCCTATCCTGCTGTCTCTCCATCCTTCTTTCTTTTCTTCCACAAGCGGAAAAGGAGGCTGAAAAATAAACATACTCCGCCGAAAACAAGGGCGATGTCGGCCAGATTAATGATCATTTTACGGAGAAAGCTTTTCCGAATGTAGAGATAATCCGTTACTTCGCCATCTCTTACCCTGTCCAGGGTGTTGGAAGCCGCTCCGCTAAGCACAAGAGCAGTGCCCAGTTCTTGCAAAAAGAAACTGTCGCCCGTAAGATACGTGAAATACGGTAAACTGAAAAAGAGAAAAAAAGTAGCAAATACGGAAAGAAAACGGACAAGAAAAGGAAAACGGGAGAGTCTTCCCATGGAAAAACCGGGATTATGCACTTTTCGAATCTCTACAATTCCCTTTGTTCCCGGCACTTTACGGGGAAATCTCGTATCTTTCTCCCGATTTACCTTTTTCTTCCAATGTTGATCCAAAAAAAAGATTCCGGTGGCAAGAAAAACCAGGTGAAAAGCCCTTTTCCAAAAAAACTTTTTATTTTGTGTCCCCGCTTGTGACATGACTCCTCCTCTTTCTTCTGATCCGGTTAATATGTCTCTCAAATTCTCCGCTTTGTAACAGTTCCGTAAGCAGGCACTGCTCCAGAACGGGAACAGAGCAGCTATAGAAAGAAATCTTCCTGCTGTCCGCCTCCGCACGCGTTTTCGGAAGAAGCAGATACGCCATACGAAAAGCAGGCCCTATCGTTTTGGAAAAGCTGTTCAGATAATATACACGGTCTCGCGTATCCATGGCGAACAGACTGTCTTCCGGTTTTCCCAGCGCGGAAAACTCGGAATCATAATCATCCTCAATAATAAAGCCGTCCCGTTTTCTCGCATATTCCAAGTACTCCCGCCTCTTCGATGCCGGAGCGGTGATTCCGCTGGGATAACTGTGGAAAGGCGTCACGTGTAAAACTTTGCTTTCGGCTCTTTGCAACGCTGCACTGTGAATTCCTTTTTTCCCCATTTCCAGAAGAGCAAGACGAATCCCGTTGGCACGATAAATCTTCTGCATCCTCTCATAAGACGGGTTCTCTACCGCAAACTCCCCTTCCTCCTTTAGAATCTGGGAAAGTAAAGTATAAAGCTGCTCTGCACCCGATCCGATGACAATCTGCTCTTCCGTAACAAAGATGCCCCGCGCTCTTCTGAGATATTCTTTCAAAGCGGTCCTAAGAAACAATTTTCCCTGTTGTTCTGACGGAACGAGAATCTCCTCTCCATACTTGGAAAGCACCTTTCGAAAGGTCTTCGCGATGGTGGAAAATCCCATTCCTTCTCCATTTTCCGAAGGCGTATGGGGTAAATACCGGAGCGTATCCTGTTTTTCTTCTATAGGAAATAATAGTCCATCCCGATAAATCACATAATAGCCGCTTCTCTCCCTGCCCTCAATATAGCCTTCCTCCTCCAATAGCGCATAACAGTGCTCTACCGTAAGAACGGAAACGCCCATTGCACCGGACAAAAGGCGCTTGGAAGGCATCTTTTCCTGATAACGATACCGTCCGTCTACAATATCTTTCCGAACCGTCTTATACAGATTGATGTACTTAAAGGAATGCTCCATACTCTCCTCTTTTTGCATCATACAAAGCTGTCCAAATACTGTTTATAGTAAGCGTAGGCCGAAGGGATGCTGAGTTTTCCGTTTATTTCTTCCACGGAATAAAAAAGAATTTCACTTTCCGCTTCTCTTTCTTTCGGAAAATCTCCCAGTTCAACTCTATATCCTATCATATCCCATTCTTTGTGGGTGAAAATGTGTTTCGCGCCGCCGAGTTCCCGCACTTTCAACGGCGATAAGCCGAGCCCCTTTACCGCTTGCAAAACTTCCCTTTGAGACAAATGCCCGGGAAGTTGATAAAAACTGTAAAGTCCCGCAAGTAATCCTTTATTCGGTCGTTTCCAAAGAGCTATCCGCTCCCCCTGACAAAGGAGCAGGATGGTATAGTTTTCCTTTTTTCGCGCCTTTTTCTCTTTTCTTTTCGGATACTGCTCCGGACACCCCTCTTTATACGCTCGACAAAAGGGAGAAATGGGACAGGATGCACAGGCGATTTCTCCTTTCGGAACACAGATCATGGAACCCAGATCCATCAGCGCCTGATTAAAATCTCCGGGCGACGTATCCTTCATTTTCTCCTGAAAATAAAAATAGGCGGCTTCTTTCACCGCTTTCTCTTCGATAGCTTTCCCGCAAGTCGTACACCTTGAAAAAACGCGCAGCAAATTTCCGTCTATTGCCGGTCTCTTCTCTGAAAAAATAATCGAAGAAATCGCTGCCGCAGTATACTCTCCAATTCCGGGAAGAGAACGAATTTCCGCATAGTTCGAAGGCATTTTTCCGGAAAACTTCTCCATAAGAACTTTCGCCCCCTTATGCAAATTCCGCGCTCTGGAATAGTATCCCAGCCCCTCCCAGAACTTTAATACTTCTTCTTCCTCGGCATCCGCAAGCGCTTTAACATCCGGAAAACGGGAAATAAAGCGAAGAAAATACGCTTTAACCGCCTCCACCCTCGTCTGCTGTAACATAATCTCCGAAATCCAAGTGTAGTAAGCGTTTTTCTCTCTTCGCCAGGGCAAGTCCCTTCCTTCTTTGTAAAACCATTGTAAAAGAGCGTCGGAAAAGCGCTCTTCGTTTTCCGTCTTTTTCTCTTCCTTTTTCTCTTCCTGCATCATTTCCATTCTATAAAAATATTGCTACAAGGGCCAGAACCACGCCCCCTACTACATCCGCCTTTCCCGCATAAATTGTCCCGAACTTTTTCCCCATAAATAGGGCAATATAGGATAAGGAAAAGGTTACAACCCCGATAATCAGGGTAGAAACAAAAACCTCCGGTGTCGGATCATGGGAAAAGGTAAATCCCAAAGAAAGCGCATCGATAGAAGTCCCCACCGCCTGAAGAAGAAGGCTTTCCTTCTTTTCCTCCGTCCTTTCCTCTTTCTTCTCCCGAAGACCGCCGATAAGCATCTTCGCCGAAAGATAAAGCAAGATGATATTGGATATCACCGCTACGTACCGCATCAAAATCGGAGCAAGACGCGCAAAACTCGTGACCACAAAAAATCCGATTAATGGCATAAAAAACTGAAATAAACCGAAAGTGAAAGCGATAAAAACTTTCTTTCTCTCGCTCATCTTCGGACGTTGCAAGCCATTTGTCATGGATACGGCAACAGCATCCATGGATAGGCCTACGCCCAGCATGATACTCTTTAAAATAAACATAAGGCTCCTGACTTCCTTAGTTATTTGCTCTATGAAGGAATATTGACCACTCAACGTTAAACAAAAATTATAGCAAGGCATCTTATCAAAATTCTACACAAAGTTTTTATTTGGATTTTATAAAACTTGTACATTATTATGCTTTTCTAACATTTTTCAAAAGCAAAGAGCGTTCCTCCACTTTTCCAAGCGCAGAAAATGAAGAGGAAACTGTAAGAAAAGTCTGGAAATCCGTGAAGCTTCCGTTTTTTTCTCGCATTCCCGAAAGCGCGGTGCAATTTCTCTTTCTCACATCATTCTCTTTCGGATAATATCCATGTCCTGATAATATCCGAATATCGAGTATAGGCAGGAAAGCCATCGCGTCTTATACTGGTTTCAACACAGGAGATTGCACCACTTTCTCCCGGACGGAGGCGGATATGCTCTATGCACACTATGAAATCCTCTTACTCTTTCTACTCTATGCTGCTCTGGAAGACCTCGTATATCGAAAGATATCCCATTCCTATTTTCTACTCAGCTTTCTGTTTTTCTTCCTCTTTATCCATTCTTTAAACGGAGAATGGGCGTTCTCCCCTTCCCTCCTGTTTCCGGTTTTATTCTTTCTCAGTCTGGCACTGAGCTATCCCCTCTTTTATTTTACAGGCGGAGGAGGCGGAGATTGGAAACTGTTCTCCCTTCTTCTTTCTCTCTTACCTCTTGAAAAAAGTATATTTCTGCTTTTTTTATCTACTCCTTTCTCTCTTCTTCTCTTCTTCCTCTTAAAAGAAGAGATTCCTTTCGCTTTCTCTCTCTTTCTTGCTGCTGTCCCTGTCCTCACTCTTTTTGGATGAAAGGATGTCCTATGGAAAAAATAATGACGATTTATGACGAAGACCAACTCTACTGTAAAAGACTGGGGTTTTACCTTCGTGAAAATACAAAGCTTCCCTTCCAAATCTATCCTTTGACTACGCCCGATGCATTACTCCAATTTCAGAAAAAGAAAGAAGCTGACCTCCTGCTTCTCTCCGAAAAAAATGCAAAAACACTTCCCTTTTCCCCGAAATCAAAAAAAACCTTTCTGCTGACGGAAGAAAACGACTGTGCAAAGACGAAAGGAGAAAGTTCGATTTATAAATACCAGTCCGCCGACCGTATTATGCGGGAAATTCTACTGAAGTACGGAGAACTTAGCCTCCTGGAAGGCAGCGGACAGGGTCGTGCCGAACTCTTTCTGGTATACAGTCCGCTTGGAAGATCCGGAAAAACAACTCTTGCTCTTTCCATTGCACAGATACTGGCCAAAAGCAGAAAAACTTTGTTTCTTTCTCTCTCTGAAACTGCCGGTGCGGAAAAGCAATGCAGAGAGAAGGAGTGTCTTACGGAAGCACTCTATCACTTTAAAGAAAATACCTTAACGCCCATGGTTCTAAACGCCATAACGTACGAAAGAAATGAATTCAGCACCATCCTTCCTGCCCGTTCACCGGACGATCTCCAAAGTCTGAGTTCGAGAGAACTCGCGCTCTTCCTGGATAAACTCACGGAATATTGCGGTGCTTCCGCTGTGGTTATTGATACGGACAGTAGTGTTACAAGATATCTGGACTGTTTTTCCGAAAGCAGAAAAGTCTTCCTGCCGACTCTTCCCGATAGAGAGTCTCATAAGAAACTATCCTTTTTCCGCGAGTACATCAAAAAGAATCTATCCGAAGAGATCTTGGAAAAGTTCGTAGAGTGCACTGTTCCTTTTTCCGGAACCGCGATAGACCCATCTCAGGAAGATGAATTCCATAACAAAACTTTCTCTTCTCCTTCTCTTAAAGAATATACAGAATCTCTCCTTCTCCGCTATATCTATGAGGAAGAGCAGAAAGAGAAAGAACAATACCGTAAAATGGTTCTATAGGAGGATTTATGCTGGCTTTAGATAATATTAAGCAAGAAATCAAAAAAGAGCTGCTTAGTGACCTGGAAGAAAAGCAGATGTCGGACTCCCATCTTTACCACGAAATCGATAGTACCCTTCTCCACCGAAGAGACATCGGACTGAAAGAGAAACTCTATTTACGCTCTGCCGTCTTTGACAGTTTCCGTCGCCTCGACCTTCTCTCCGAGCTCTTGGACGACAAAAATGTTACGGAGATTATGATCAACAGTCCTAAAGAAATTTTTGTCGAGAAAAAAGGGAAGATGGAACGCTGGAATCGCTCTTTTCAAAGTGACGAACAGCTTTACGATTTGATTCAGCAAATTGTTTCCCGCATCAATCGTGCGGTCAATACGAAAAGTCCGATTGTCGATGCAAGGCTTGAGGACGGCTCCCGTGTACACGTTGTCCTCCCACCGATTGCACTGAAAGGTCCTACGCTGACCATTCGAAAATTTCCCGAGCCCATCACGATACAAAAGCTCATCCAACTGGGAAGCCTTACGGAAGAGGCGGCAGCATTTCTGGAATCCCTGGTACAAGCCTCCTATAACATCTTTATCTCCGGTGGAACCAACAGCGGTAAAACAACCTTCCTCAATGCCCTTTCCCAGTACATTCCCAAGACGGAACGAATCATCACGATTGAAGACAGTGCAGAGCTCCAGATACAGGGAGTAAATAATTTAGTCTCTCTGGAAACCAGAAATGCAAATGCGGAAGGAGAAGGCGCTGTCACCATCTCCGACCTCATTAAAGCCTCTCTAAGAATGAGCCCGAACCGGATTATCGTCGGAGAGGTGCGCGGAAAAGAATGCTTAGATATGCTGAATGCCATGAACACCGGGCATGACGGCAGTATCTCCACGGGACATGGAAACACCGCTCACGATATGCTTAGAAGAATGGAAACCATGGTTCTGCAAGGGGCGGAACTCCCGCTCAGTTCCATTCGAAACATGATTGCCTCCGCCATCGAAATCATGGTGCATCTCGGAAGAAGCAAAGACCACAAACGACGCGTAATGGAAATCAGCGAGGTGATAGGAGTCGAAAATGGAGAAATACAGCTTAAAAAATTGTATCAATACAATGGGGAAGTTCTGGAAAAGCTGTCGGATCTGTCGAGAGAGGAAAAACTCCTCCGTAGATTATAGAAGCTATACGCTCACATGGCAGGAATACTTTACAGAACTCGGAAAAACGCTCATTCTCCTTTTTGCCCTCTGTTTTGCTTTCTACCGTTCCTTTCTCCTATTCCTTTTCTGCATACCGCCAAGTCTCATTGTGCCTTTTTTCGCACAAAAAACATTACAGAAAAAGCGGCAAGATCTCTTGCTCTTTCAGTTCAAAGAGATGCTTTCCATTCTAAGTTCCTTTTTGAGTGCGGGCTACTCTATCGAAAATGCTTTAACCGCAAGTATTCCCGACCTTTCGCAACTGATTGGCGCTAAAAGCTATATGGTAGAGGAACTGATGCAGATTCAACGAAGCCTTACCATGAACAGGCCCCTGGAAGAATCCCTTTCCGACTTCGCTAACCGCTCCGGGCTGGACGACATCCATAATTTCTCGGAAATATTTCTGGTCGCAAAACGTTCCGGAGGTGAACTCTCTTCCATCATCCAACATAGCAGTTCCATCATTCACGATAAGTTAAGTATACGTGAGGAGATTCTCACTTTAAGTGCGGCAAAACGCTTCGAGCAGAAGATTATGAACTGCATCCCCTTTTTTATCATTCTGTACCTGAATGCTTCCTCTCCGGAATTTTTCCATATCCTCTACGACACGATTCCGGGGAGATGCATCATGAGCTTCGCATTACTGATTTACCTTCTCGCCATCTATCTTGCCCGAAAAATCATCGCCATCCCCATCTAGCTTCCGGAATTTCCGTTTTTTCTCTTTAGGTATCCCTATGAAAAACTCTCTCTTTTCCCTTTATTTCCACAAAATCCGTCATTTCTTTCAGAATACGGAAAAATCACTCCTAAAAAAACAAGTAGGGATTGTAATTCTCTCTTTATGCCTTGCCGCCCTGTGCTTTCTGAATGCACAGGAAGAAAGCCATATTCAGAAAGGCTATATCCTAAAGAGAGAAGACATCGGCGGAGCGGAATACTCTCTTCCGATACAGGTAGAAGGCCTATCTCCGAAGAAAAAGGAAACGCTAGAAGTGACCGTTTCTCCACGCCTTTACAGTAAATCCGAAGCGGATGCTCTTTTCTCAAAACTACACGAACAAGTGGAAAGTATCATTCTCTCCGAAGAAGAAAGTTTAGACGCCGTTAAAACTTCCTTACATCTTCCCACATACTTTCAGAAGGAAAATATAAAAGCTTCCTGGTCTTTTTCTCCTACCGCTCTCTTTAACGGCAAAGAAAAATGGAGCGTAGAAGATCATCTGGAACAAATCCTCTCTTATCGTGCCATCCTGGAAGAAAAAGGGAAAATTCACCACGAAATGCTGAATGAAAAGCAAATCTTGGAAGGTGAGCTGGAGTTAAAGCTTAGTACCTATATTCATACAGAAAAAGAAAACAAGGAGGATGCCGATTTGGAAAACTATTTCGGCACAACAGACGACTATCTCTACAGCTCTCCCACTTATACTTTCCCCATCCGCATCCTTCCTGAAGAAAAGACTTCTTTGGAAAGCCTTAGGGACGCTCTGCAAAAAAGCATCTTCCTTCTGAATCAAGATAATCGAAGCGCGGAAGAACTCTGTCTCCCCAAAGAAATTCGCGGTCATCAGATTCGATTCAGCGAGAAAAAAAGCAGTAAGTATCTCTATATCCCCTTTCTCGGTCTCTTGATTGCTTTTCTGCTTCCCTTAAAAGAAAAAGAAGAAAAGAAAGAACTTGCAAAGCGAAGAGAAATTTCCTTGACACTGGACTATTCCGAATTGGTTTCCAAATTAGTCGTCTATCTCGGTGCAGGCCTCTCTCTTCGCAACGCCTTCTCGGAAATCAGCAGGCAATACAGCTATCTCCTTGCACACTGCGGCATAGAAAATCACCCTCTCTATGACGAACTCGGTACCCTCTTGAATCAGCTAAAAAGCAATGTTTCTGAAGGCGAAGCCTATCTGGCTTTTCAAAGAAGAATCGCTTTACGTCCTTACAATAAACTGATTAGTGTCATAGAACAAAACCGAAAAAACGGAAGTAAGCATCTCAGGACACAACTGCAAGTCGAGATGGAGGAAGCCTTTGAAACACGAAAAGCCACCGCAAAAAGACTTGGAGAAGAAGCCGGAACCAAACTCCTCCTTCCCCTCTTCATGCAACTTTCCATCATCATGCTAATGATTCTTTATCCCGCCATGCAATCCCTGTCCTAGAATATCGACTTCCCGTTTCATTCCCGTTTCGTTTCCGCTTCTTTCTCTTTTCTATCTTATTTTTTCATTCTTTTTACTATTTCGTTATTACGATGGGTAAAGACGAAAAACAACGATTCTTCTCCCATCTTGTAATAAATCCGTTTCCTAAACACAACTCAAAAAGGAGGTTCTTATGTTACAAACAAAACTCTCGTCACTACAGTATCATTTCGACGCGTTTCTCTTTACCCGTCTGGAAAACTGCAAGAAAAAGAGAAAAGCTTTGCTCACACAAAATGATGCCCTGGGAACTATCGAGATGGTACTGATTATCGTCGTTCTAATCTCTCTCGTCGTCATCTTTAAAGACAGAATTCAAAGGGTCTTAAACGATATTCTAAAGAAGATCGAAACCAACGCTAAAAATATCTAAGTCTTTTCCGTTTCCTATCGCGTGTCCGATACGGTTCCATATCACAAGCGATACTGCTTTCCACCTGAACTTCTGCGAAAAGGAAAAATCATGACAAAAAAATCAAGCCCCGCTTCCATTACGGTATTCCTTTCCCTTAGCTTTGTGCTGATTGCCGCAATGATCCTCACGATTACGGAAGCTGCAAGAACATCCGCACAAAAGTATTATATGCAAACCGCCTTAAACAGCGCCATGGAATCCCTCTTTTCGGAGTTTCATAGGCCTCTTTGGGAAAACTACCGTATTTATGCACTGGAATATAGAGACGAAGCTCTGCTGAAAGAGGAACTGGAAAATTACATACGCCCTTACAAAGAGGCTAGAAATCTGTTCCCCATGCAGGTAGACAAAGACGATTTTTCCTTTTCGAAGAAAGGACTCCTTACGGAAAACAATCATCTTGAAGAAGAGATTCTGGAATATATGCCGTCTCTTCTTGCGAAAGACAGTATCGAATACTTCGGTAGAAAAGAAAACGGAACGGATATCCCCGCCCTTCTATCCGAAGTATCCAAAAAAGAAAAAGAAGCGGAGAGCATGCAAAGACTACAGGAAAAGTATGCTTTAAATCATAAAGAAGTGGAATATCTGGAAGACTGCCTGAACGATATAGACCGCTTCTGTAAAGATGCCGTTTCTCTCCATCGTAGAGCACAACAACGACTGGAAGAGCATGATGCGAACTTATTTCTCCACTTTTCCTCCACTTTAAGAGGAAAACTACAGCAGTTAAAACACAAAGTGGAGTGCTATGACAAACGTGCAGAGCTTTTAAAAGAAAAGGTGGAAGAACTCCGTTCCGCATTCGAAGCGGAGAAGCCAAATCTGGAAGAGGACGGCATAGCGGCAATCGAAGCACAACTAAAAAGTTATGACGACTATCTAAGCACAGGCGGTAAGATTCGAATAAAAATAGATGCCTTTCCCGCGCAATGTGAAAGTCTCATTCCGACCATTACCGCCATAGAAGAGAGTGTAAAAGAGTTTAACGAGTATGTTCAAAAAGAGCGTGCCCGTCGCAGAAAGGATAAAGAAGATCATACCGGAGGATCTCATGATGAAGAAGATGGATTACAAGAAGAAATTGCAGCCTTTTATGCATCTACAAGTAGCTCCTGGCAGTCTTTCTCTGTACCCGTCTATGGAGAAGGCACAACCAGCATTAACAAAAAGAACAAACGCATCCTTGAACAATTCCGTACACTTGGGAAAAAGAAGCTTCTCGAGCTCCTGCTCCCCGAAGGAAAAGAATTCCCCGATAATACGGAAGCCTACAGCTCTCCGCTTTTTTCCGCAGGTACTTCCGCAAATCCCGTACAGATCGGATTTTTGGGAGAATACAGTCTACGCTACTTCCATTCCTATCATAAAACGGAAACGGGAGATACGATTCCCTACAGCAACGCCCGTGGACTGGAAGTGGAATACCTTCTTCACGGGAAAAAAAGTGATTACGAAAACCTGTCGGCGCAAGTCGCCTCTCTTCTAGCCTTTCGAGAAGCCATGAACTTTATCCATATCATGAGCAGTACGGAAAAAAGGCAAGCCGTTGTCGAATTTGTCACAAGCTTCCTTGCCGTTAGTGCCAATCCCGTTGTGATTGCCGTTTTTTGCAGCTTTGTCATCGGCATTTGGGCATTTGCCCAGTCTCTTCTGGACGTGAAACACCTCTTAAATGACGAGCGTGTGCCTTTAATGCATACTCTGCCCTCCTGGGAAGTTTCCGTTGACCATCTTCTTGATTTTCTGAATCAACTGACTAGCGGTGCGAAGAGCGAAGTGCAAAGCGGTTTATCTTATACAGATTATCTACGCGCCTCCCTGTTCTCGAAGGGGATCCTTTCCCAAGACAAAATCAACAGCGCCATGCTATTTCTCATGGAGAAAAACATCCGAACGACGGTAAAAGAGAAAGAGTCTGCCTTCCAAATCAAAAATTGTCTCTACTTTCTATCTACCGATGCAAAGATAAGCTCCCGCCACAGTCTTTATCACCAGGGTTTTCTGGAAATGCTGGGCATCAATCCCGGAAAGGCCCGTTATGAAAACCTGCTTCACTCCGACTACAAATACAAGAATCTCTCTCATTAAAGGAGTTTCTATGAAATCCCATTCCGCTTCTATCACCGTGGAAGCCTCCTTCTCTCTAAGCCTGTTTCTGCTTTCTATGATTATGCTGATGACCCCTCTTCTGATTCTGAACAGAAGCATAAAGATCTCCTGTCTTCTTGAGAAGAACGCAAGATACCTCAGTATGTATAAATATCTCGAGCATTATGGCCTTTCCAAAACAGAACTAAACGACGTTCCTCAGATTGAAACCGTTTTAACGGTTGGAGAAACCGTACTGGAAGATCTCGTTCTTCCCGCAGAACTGGACAGAGACGGGATGTGCAACACGCGAGCATGGAAATCCCATGTCACAAAAGACGACATCCTTCTGGACCTGGAATACGAAGAATGTATTCCCCTCTCCATACTGAATAAAAAGTCCATTTATCAGGAAATGATTGCCCACCGAAGAGCCTGGATTGGCGTACCGGGTGCGCGTTGGGAGAAAGATGCGGACGAAAAGGAAGGGGAGGAAGAAGAGAAAGTATTCGTCGTGGATGGACCGTCCAAAGTCTACCATAAGAGCAAGGACTGTACTTACATCTCCAACGAATTTATCCGTTCCACTCCGCGAAGAATCGATGGAAGTACGGCCAAGTACGGAGGAAAGTTTAGCCCCTGCAAAGCCTGTAACCCCGGTATAAATGATTCCGTCTGCTACTACACGGAATCCGGAAGACGTTATCATAGCAGCACGGACTGCCCTGCCATGCGTGCTTCCGTCCATGAAATCCCTCTTAGCCAAGCACTGGAAGAAGGGAGACACCCCTGTCCGCGCTGCGGAAACTAACACTGATTGCAGTATCAATTCTGCCAACAAGAGACACCCTTGTCCGCGCTACGGAAACGAAGCTTTACTCCGTATGAGATGTCCCTATTTACATTACGAAAAAAAGGAAGTAAGTTCAAAAATGATGGAGGTAAAATGCGTCCCGTTCTACTCATAGAAACTACAAAAACCATAGTCTATTTTATTTTCTTTTTCCTCGCCATCTTCCGGGATATCCGAAACAAAGCGCTTTCCGGGCGTTTCCTGCTTCTTTTTCTCCTTAGCGGTATTCCCTTTTTTCTCTTCTCTCTATGGGAACATTTCTTTCATACTCCTTTTCAGTTCACTCTTTCCTTCCTATATACGTTCTATCCTCTCCTTCTCTCTTTGTTTCTCTGCTATTTCTCTAAGCGCACGGAAAACGCTCTCGGCATGGGAGACAGTCTCTTCCTTCTCTCCACCTCTCTATATCTGAATTATCGCAGCTTTTTCTTCTTTTTTCTAAGCGGCCTCTTCTGTTCCGGCATTGTATCCATCTTGTTCTGCCTCTTCCTCATCGGGAAAAAGAAAAGGCGGCGGAACATTGCTTTCCCGTTTCTTCCCTGTTTTCTCCCGGCGGGACTCTATTTTTTATGGCAATTATGCCCTCTGGCAAAATAAGAAAGGAATACCATGCACAGTATTGAAACTACGATTGTACTGTTTGTCAGTTTTGTCTGCATTGTCTTACTTCTGCAAACCACTCTGTTCCTGCACAATACAGTAAAGGAGAGAAGCGAAGCTGCCTACCGAATAGAACTCGACAGCCATCGTCTGGGAAAAAATAAAGAAATCTATAAAGCGGAATTCTATACACGGCTGTTTTCCGTTGTAGAAGACCTCCTCCGTAAAAAAGAAAGGAACAGTGATGGAACAGCATCTTCTTAACATCGAAAAAACCGTATCACACAGCTATCTCTACCTGCATAAAGGAATTTGGAAAGAAGAAAGCCATGAGCAAAGGATCATGCAACAGTGTCAGATTCCCGGAACTCTACCCTTCCGTCTGATTCAGGAGGAAGAGGAAAATATCTTCCAGTACAACTTCTCCCCTTTTGAAAGAATGGTGGATTACTTTTCCGATAAGCGAATGCACCTCCGGCATATTCTCGCCCTTTTCGAGTCAATTCGAGATACCTTCCTAAACTTAGAGGAATATCTACTTTCTCCCTCCCTTCTGGGACTGCAAACCGAAGAAATCATATACGATCCGGAGAATTGTCGCTTCCTCTTTCCCCTGATTCCTTCCCAGGAAGATGCAGTGGAACACGCCATCGGAGACATCGCGGACTTTATCTTTGACCACGTCGATACGAGCGACGAATCCGCCATCCTTGCCGCCTTCTTCTTGCAACAAGAGAAGAAAAAAAAGCAGATACAACTAAATCGAATTCTTATGCTTCTTCACGCGCATAAAAAGACGGAAGCGGACACAAGCTCTTCCGTCAAAAGGGAATACTCTATTAACTCCAGACTAAACCCGTACGAAAGCGGACTTCACTCCCCTGATACGGAAAAAAGGAAAGTTATGGAAGAAGTTCTCCCCGAAATCACGGAGGAGAATTGCCTTTTCCCTAAAGCCGAAGAACGCATCCCGAAGCCCCCTTCCCCGGTAGGGACTGAATTTGACTTATCCGGCTTAAAATACGACGACTACCTGGAAGCAAACAAAAAGATAGAGGATGAGCAAGAGAAAAAGGCGGATTCCCCTACCCTTTCTCCTCCTCCCGAAAAGAAAGTAAGCAGAAAGAAGCCCCTCTCTAAGCTTTCTTTTCTGAAATCGACTTCTCCGGAATACAAAAAAAGGATAAGTGCCGGAAAAAAGAAACTCTTTCTCTGCCTTATCCTTATGATTCTATTTCCTGCAATCCTGTACGCCTGGAAAGGAGCTGCCGTACTGATAGACTATCTTCCCTTCGTGATTCTCATCGAAGCGGCAATTCTACTTTACGGGCTTTTGGATATCTTTACTTAAAGAAATCCGCTTCATCCGAATTCCCCTCCTCTTCCCCTTGTAAAGATACCTCGGTTTCCTCTTTTATCTGCGCAAGCTTCTCCATATTCAGGGTATGGATTCCGAAAACAACTCTCTGTTCTTTATCCTCTTCACAGGAACGAATCAGGGTAAAGCGTTTCCATACATACTTCCCTTTTTTCCCCTTCACTCTGAAGTAGGAAAGCAGATAGCCTTCTTCCGACTTTTCAAGCCTTTCCCACATCTTGTCCGGATCTAAAAAATCCGTGCAACGGGCAATATCTTCCGAATACACATTCTTCTGCACATAAGAAAGAATATCCTCTACGAGCCGGTCACTTTCCAACCCTCTATCTTTACCGGTTTTATAGACGGAACGGAAAGAATGATTCTTTAAATCCAGATACAGTACCGCATCATACACAGAATAAATAGGACGAAGTGCCTCATCCAAATCATTGAGTTTCCGGAAAGAGAACGCATCGGAAAGGATATCAATCCGGAGAATAAAAATCGTACTGTCTTTCTTTCCCGCCGCCCTTCTCGCCTGTACTTGACAGTAGTTTCCCTTATAGATAAAATCCATCGTCTCAATACTCAGTGAATCTTTGGCTGCATCCATTGCTTCTCTTATCGTAACAACCAACGCATTTTTTCGACTGTTTAAAACATCCTGAAAAGCGGATACTTTCTCATACCCCAGGGCGGAAAGCACCTGAATATAAGGCTTTGTAAAGTTCAGATGGCGGACTTCCCCTTCTTCCTCTAAAAGCAAAGCCATCGGCAGTGAGGTTTCGAAACCATAAATTGCCGGCGTCTCATCCAATCGATCCAGGACAAAAGGAGTCGGGCTGACGATATTGACCAAACCCACCTTGTCATAAAGATACGTTTCTTCGCTTGTTTCCACTCCATTTTTCCGCACCATGGAAGAAAGCCAGTTCTCCATCGGCTCGGGTCTGCCAAAATAATACCCTTGCATTCGTTCACATCCTGCAAGTTTTAGAAAACGATACTGTTCCTCTGTCTCCACCCCTTCGGCAACCGTATGAATCCCGATTTCCTTTGCCATATAGAGGATGGAAGAAATGATAATCAGGGATTTCTTCCCCATATCACTCAAAAAACGCATATCAATTTTAAAGGTATCAAACTCAAAGTCCTTTAAAAGATTCAAGGAAGAATATCCCGAACCGAAATCATCCATCCAGACCTGATACCCCGCATCATGCAGAGAGCGAATCATAAACTTCATGTATTCCTCATTATGCATTACTACGGATTCCGTAATCTCGATATGCAGGTTGGACTTGGAAACACCGTAATGATTCACAATCTCATCCAGTATTTCTATCAGATTTTCCGAATCAAAATCTAAACGTGAAAAATTCAAGGATACAGGGAAGACTTCTTCCCTTTTTACCCTCTTTTCTTGAAGACGCTTACAAACCTCTTCAAATACGTAGAGATCCAAAAGATGTATTTTATTAATGCGTTCCAAAACAGGAATGAAATCTCCCGGATAAATCAAACCATACTTAGGGTCGCTCCATCTTGCAAGGGCCTCCGCACCGCAAACCCGTCCGGATAGTCCGCGGACATTGACCTGCAAATAGACTTTTATCCATTTTTTTGTGATTGCTTCATTGATGTGCTCTTCGATATGCTTCTCTAACTCAAGACGAGAAAGATCGACTCTGCACTGCTGTGGTCGGGAGAATTTGCGAATTCCTTTTTTTCTCTGTTCCTTGTCCTGTAATGACTCCATCCCTGTTCCCTGTCTCTTTCACTTCTCCTCTTTTTCTATCGGCTGCGCCGCTTCGTTAGATAAGCATATCTTTCACAACTTCCGCAGCCAAGAGAAATCCCACTACCGGCGGTACAAACGGAACCGAACCGGGAATCGCCCGCTTTTCCGTACACTTATGTACGGAACCTTTCGGACAGATACAGTGTTCCCGACAACTACTTCCCGGTATTTCTAAAGGTTTTAAGGGCTTTTCTTCAGAATACACGACTTTTAACTTCGAAATCCCCCTCTTCTTACACTCTCTTCTCATGACCTTCGCCAGAGGACAGACAGCGGTTTTATAGATATCCGAAACTTTAAATGCGCCGGGATCCAACTTATTTCCCGCTCCCATTGCACTGATAATCGGCACCCGAAGGCGATTCGCCTCCGATATCAAAGAGAGCTTTGCCGTTACCGTGTCTACCGCATCAATGACATAATCATAGATTGAAAAATCAAACTGTGAAGCCGTCTCCGGGAGATAAAATGAACGAAAAACCTGTACCTCGCAATGGGGATTGATACTGTGAATCCGTTCTCTCATAATCTCTACTTTCGGCTTACCGATGGTCTCTCTCGTTGCAATCAGCTGCCTATTCAGATTGGTAAGGCACACGACATCATCATCGCAAAGATCGATTCTTCCCACTCCGGAACGGGCAAGCGCTTCCACCGCGTAGCCGCCTACTCCGCCTATTCCGAAGACAATCACCTTCTTCTTTCTGAGTTTCTCCGTTGCATCCTGCCCTAACAGGAGCTCCGTTCTCGAAAACTGATCCAACATCCCCTACTCCATTTCTCCGGCATTTCTGAAAACCGACCTACTACTCTCCTGTACTCTGTCTGTCTAAAACGGCTCTAATTCTTCTTCCAAGAAGTAAAGCAAGAAAGACTTTGATGCAATCAGGAAGAATAAATGGAAGAACACCGACAGAAAGAGCTTTCTGAAAATCAAAAGACAGGACTTTCGCAAGCCATACGGTTCCGAAGAGGTAACAAAGCGCAATACCCAGCAAAAAGAAAAGATACTCTAAAACAATATTTTTTGCAAAGCGGGATACAGCAAAGCCTCCTATCCCGCAGAGAAAAATCATACCGATAAGATAGCCGCCGGTCGGGCCGAGTAACTTCCCTATTCCTCCTTCAAACTTGGAAAAGATAGGAAGCCCGACGAGACCGAGGAGCAGATAAACAAGATACGAAATCGTTCCCCGTTTTCCTCCAAGTACCGTAACGGTGAGACAAACCGCAAACGTAGCCAGGGTAACCGGTACCGGACCGATGGGAATGGAAAGAGGAGATAAGACAGACAAAACCGCCGTCATAAGAGCCATCACCACAATTTCCTTCGTTTGCATCTTCATTTTACTCTCCCTTTTTCTTCTTATCCTTCTTCCGTACTTCTATTGTCTTTCTTCCGTACTTCTATTGTCTTTCTTCTATACTTCTATTGTCTTTCTTCTATACTTCTATTGTCTTTCTTCTATACTTCTATTGTCTTTCTTCTAAATTTCTTGCCTTTTTTCTGTTCTTCCTATCTATCTTTTATGCGAAACTCTGCCTTCTTCGAATCCCCGGCAAGATAGGTAAATAGCCACTCTCCTTCCCCGAAGAAGGAAACATCTCCGCTTCCTGCCGGAATGAAAAAGCCATTTCCCTTTTCAGCAGAGAGTTCCCGCCCTCCTGCTTCCTCCTGCACTTTTCCTTGTCCGTTTAAGAGAATCGCCGAGAGAAAACTCTCTTTTCCGACGCTTTTTATAAGCTTCTCTCCCTCTCTCAAGAAAGCCCTGTCCACTGTGAAGTAAGGACAGCTCGCGAGCCGTCTACATCCTCCGCTTATCTCTTCATCCACTGTCTTCCCTCTTCCTGCCGGCTTACAGTGCATGACATCCAAGGCCTTCGCAATATGCAGTTCTCTCTCCTTCCCGTTCTTATCTTTCCTTCCATAATCGTAGACACGGTAAGTGAGGTTTGAATTTTCCTGAATTTCCGCAATGACAATTCCTGCCCCAATGGCATGAACCGTTCCTGCCGGAATGAAGAAAACATCCCCTTTTTCCACCGGAACCTTCTCCAAATAATCCGTTAGATACTGTCCTTCAATCGCTGCCCGGACTTCTTCTTTCGTATATTCCTTTTTGAAGCCATAGTAAAGGAAGGCCCCTTCTCCTCTCTCAAGAACGAGCCACATCTCCGTCTTTCCGAGTCCTCCTTCCCTCTTTTCGGCGTAAGCGTCATCCGGATGCACCTGAACAGACAAAGGAAGCTTTGCATCAATCAGTTTGATTAGGACCGGAAAGACGGGAAATTTCTCCGCCAGACTTCCGGAAAACGAGGGGTTATTCCGAAGAAATGCAGGTAGTGAAACCCTTTCAGAAGGCGAGAGAACAAGCATACTCTCTCCATCTTTATGACAGGACAGTACCCAGGCCTCCGCTAAGGGATTCTTCTCATCCTGAATATGAAAGTTCTCTCTTAATCGATTGCCTCCCCAGAGATAATCCTTACAGGCAGGTTCCAGCTTGTATACGCCCAATCTTACTCCTTCCCACTTTGTAAAAGCCCACATCCCTATCCCATTAAGACCAAAGTAAAGGCTTACTTCCATCCCAACGTTCGGGATATCCCTGCAAATGCCTTTATCCTTTTCTTACGGCGTCATGCCGGGACCGTTTTCACTATCCTCGTCTCCCGCGTAATCCGGCACATCCGGTCCGTTGTCCGGATTCACACTGCCGCCGGGCCCTATATTACTGTTCTTCGTCGAACTCTCCGCCTTTGCAGGCAACTTTCTTACTCTTGCAATGGCTTTCTCCAACTGCTGACTGAGAGCATGATACTCCTCCGTCCCCTGTAATTCCTGTAAACGCTCGATTGCATCACTAATCAGTCCTTCGGTGTCTCCATCCCGTACTTCCAGGCTTTGCAGTGCAGTAAGGGAAGACAGAAATGCCTCTTTCTTTGCGTTTCCCGCAACTTTCTCCTCTTCTTCCTTCGCCTTGCTTTCCGCAATCGACTCCGCTACCCTGGACTCCTCCTCTTTCTTCTTGATGTAGGCATCGATCTCATCTTTACGTTCTTCTTCAATCTTCAGGAAATCCTTCTGCTTCGTAAAGAGTTTGTTCTGGTATTCCTCCTTAAACTTCTCGTCCTGAATATCGTTTAGAAGATCCCTTGTGTCCGAGAAAAGGGTTCTAGCTGTAAAGATATCCTCTATCTTATTGATTTTCAGCGCTTGATACTTCTGTAAATTCTTTACAACGGTATCTTTCTTGTCCTTCTCTTCTTTCTTCTTCCGAAGCTCTTCTCCCTTTTGCTTTGCTGTAAGAGAGACATAATCCGTAATCCCCGACTTCTCGTCCGCTTCTTTTTTTACCGTGTTCGGTGCTTCCCAGTCTTCCGGACTTAAACCTTCGTGAAGACTGTCCATTACATTCTTCCAGATCTTCCCGGCATAGGTTGCACCGTATACTCCCGGCATCTCGACCGGAATATCGTGTCCGACCCAAACCGCCATACTGTAGTATTTCGTGTATCCGCAGAACCAGGTATCCTTGGAACCGTTACTTGTTCCCGTCTTTCCGGCAGCGGGCATCTTGTTCTTTAACTGTAAGCCTCGTCCGGTGCCGTACTCCGTGTTCATCGTTCCTTTTAGGATATCCGTCATAATAAAAGCGGTATCCTCGGAATACACCCGACTTTTCTTCAGCGTACTTTCGTCCGCTACCACACCGTCTTTCTCCGATTCAATCTTCACAATACAGCTTTTTCCATCGTACATTCCGCCATTTGCAAGTGTGGAATATCCCTTTGCCATATCCACGATACGAAGACCGTTCGTAAATCCGCCGATGGAAACGGCAAGCGCATTATAATCCTTTACACTGATACCCAGAAAATGCATTTTCTCAAGATAAGAAAGACCATCGGCAATCCCGACATTGTCCAAGACCTGCCAAGCGACCGTATTCAAAGAACGATTCGTCGCTTCTCGAAGCGTTACCTGACCATAGTAATGGTCTCCGGAGTTGGACGGTCCGTCGTCCCACTTGTGATCATCAATCAGACTCGCTGCATTAAATACACCGAGATCCAGTGCCGGCGCATAATCCAGGAGAGGCTTGATGGCGGAACCGGGCTGACGAAAGCTTAGGTATGCACGATTGTACTTATCTTCCGTTCCCCGTCCGCCAATGGTCGCAACCACATAGCCGCTTTTATTGTCCACAATCACTGCCGCACCCTGCATGGAAAACTTCCCGTTTTCCTGTACTTCTTTGAACTTCGAAAGGCTCTTATCCAAAATTTCCTGTGCTTTTGCCTGCACTTCCGGATTCAACGCCGTATGAATCGTATACCCTCCGGCACGAAGTTCTCTGTTGTAATAGGCATACGTCTCTTCATACTGATCCTGATAATTTTCTTTTTCCTCCGCATTTGCAAAATGATAGGTAAAAGGAAATTGATTCACTTCCATGAGACGAATCGTTGCGGCATACAAAGCATACGCATTCAAATAGTCCTCATCCGTCGTCTTCTGGCTGTTTCTGGATAAGGTGAGCGGCGTATTCACTGCCGTCTGATAATCCTGCTCCGTAAGATAGCCTACGGTCTCCATTGACTTCAAGACCTGGTTTCTCTTTTTCAGTGCAAGCTCCGGGTGTCTAACCGGTTCATAACGACTGGGCGCATTGGAAATTCCGGCAAGCGTCGCCGCTTCCTCCACTGTGAGATCCTTTGCGGATTTATCAAAGTAGTAGTGACTTGCCGCTTCCACTCCATAGCAGTTATTTCCATAGAAATTCGTATTGCAATAAATCTCCATGATATCCGCTTTGGTGTAACGCTTCTCGAGCTCCTGCGCAAGAATCATCTCTACAATCTTTCGGGTATAGGTTCGCTCCGATGTAAGGTAGGTATTCTTCACTACCTGCTGCGTAATCGTAGAACCGCCCTGCGTGATTCTTCCTCTGTTTTTCACGAGCTTTAAAACAGCACGAAGCGTCGCCATATAATCTACGCCATGATGCGTCCGAAACTTCCGGTCTTCCTGTGCAATATAGGCATTTTGTAAATTCGGAGAAATCTGGTCAATCGTAGCATAAACAAAATGCCCCGCATTAATGGTTCCCAGGGTATTTCCCTGATAGTCCAGAACCACCGTATCCGAGCGCTTCGTCATGTCTTTCAGATTGCTGCTTGCCAGTTTCGCATACGCACCGGTACGGAGCCGGTTTAATTCGGGTCGAATAAAGACAAAGTACCCGACAAGAGTCAACAGCACCAGTAAGACGGCTAAAGAGGCGAAAACCGTCGCAAAAAAACGAAGTATGGACTTCCGTTTTCTCCTTCCTCTACTCTTATTATCCACTCTGTTCTCTCCTTATATATCCCTATAAAACTTCGGCACAAAGCCTTGACTGACTCTGTGCCGCTGCCTTATTTTGCGTAATCCACCGCTCTGGATTCACGGATAATATTTACTTTAATGACGCCGGGATACTGCATCTGATCCTGAATCTGCTGGGAAATATTCCGTGCCATAATCGTCATATCGTCATCACTGACTTCTTCCGGAACAACCATAATACGCACTTCACGACCGGCCTGTACGGCAAAAGACTTTTCGACTCCCTGATAGGAGTTCGCAATCTCCTCCAACTCCTTCAGGCGGTTCGTATAGGTCTCGAGCGATTTTCTTCTCGCTCCCGGTCTCGCCGCGGAAATCGCATCCGCCGCCGCAACGATGAAGGAAATCATCGAAGTCGGCTCTGTTCCGCCGTGATGCGACGCCACTGCATTGATTACCACATCGGGCTCATGATACTTCTGACAAAGCTCAATTCCGAGATCCACGTGGCTACCTTCCACCTCATGGTCAATCGCCTTTCCAATGTCATGCAGTAAGCCTGCGCGCTTCGCAAGACGCGTATCCAAGCCGAGCTCCTGGGCAAGTAAACCGGAAATCTGCGCAACTTCCATGGAATGCTGTAAAGCATTCTGCCCGAAGGAGGTACGGAACTTCATTCTTCCCAGAAGGAAAACGAGTTCCGGATGAATCCCGTGAATGCCGAGTTCCAGGGTCGCAGACTCTCCCTCTTCCTTGATGGTGTCATTGACTTCTTTCCTGCTCTTCTCCACCACTTCTTCAATCCGTGCCGGATGAATACGTCCGTCTACAATGAGCTTTTCCAGGGCAATCCTTGCAACTTCTCTCCGAATCGGGTCGAAACCGGAAAGAACGACCGCCTCCGGTGTATCATCAATAATCAGTTCCACACCGGTAAGCTGCTCCAGTGTCCGGATATTTCGTCCCTCACGGCCGATGATTCTCCCCTTCATTTCATCGTTCGGAAGCTGTACTACCGAGACGGTGGACTCCGTCACCTGGTCTGCCGCACAGCGCTGAATCGCTTCCACGATATACTCTCTTGCCATCTTCTCCGCTTCTTCCTTCGCTCTGGCATCATATTCCCGAATAATGAGCGCCGTATCATGCTTGATACTGTCCTCAACGGAATGCAAAAGTTCCTGCCTTGCCTGCTCTTTGGTAAGACCGGAAACTCTTTCCAATTCTACAACCTTCTGCGCGTGCAGCGCCTCGACTTCTCCTTCTTTCTCCTGTAAAATTTCTTCTTTCCGTACGAGTTCCGCTTCTTTCCGTTCCAGGCTTGCCGCCTTCTTCTCGGAACTCTCTTCCCTCTTTAAAACTCTTCTTTCCAGTTCACTAACTTCTTTTCTTCTGTCTTTCATCTCCTTATCCAGATCGTTTTTGGCTTTTAAAGCCTCCTCTTTCGCTTCCAGTAAGGACTCTCTTTTCTTGTTTTCCGCTGTTCGAATGGCATCATCAATAATCTCTCTGGACTTTTGCTCGGCACTTCCTACCGTTTTTGCATAAATAGACCGCTCTTTATTCTGTCCAAGGATAAACATGATCACGCCCACAACAACCGCCACAACACATAAAATGGCTATTCCTAACGGGTTCACTGTTTATACCTCCTCGATATTCCTTTGTTAATGTACAAATATGCGAAGCAATTATTTTCTTGCGAAATTTCAGATTCCATATTCATCATTTTAACGTATTCATTCTAAGGTATCGGAAAACTTGTGTCAACGAAAGCTTGCAGAATTCCCCATTTTGAAGACCCCGATTTGAAAAGAACTTCTCCGAAAGAACCGTTGTCTCCAGCCTTACTGAAAGAGAGAAAGCATCTTGCCGGATAACTTCTGCCCGATGCCCATCACATTATTAACGAAAAGAATCTCCTCGATGCCCTTCTCCCGAATCAACTCCGGCAGTTTCTTCTCATAGTAACGATAATCGATGACATAGATATTCTTGTAATGCTCGGCGAGGAAAGGCAAAAAGGCATTGGCGTAGGAATCCTTAATGACCAGCAGATTCTTCTGTCCCTTCTCGTTATGAATTTCCGCGTAGGGATGATCCCCCATCATAAAACAATTGTATTTGTTTCCGGGAAGCATAGCGGACGCATCATTCACCAGGGAAGCATCCCCTTCTTTCCCGTTTTTATCCTGAAAATGCATCCGGTTGACTTCTCCGCTATAGGCCACCACCGTGTCCGGATTCGCTTTCAATGCCTCCGGCCGATTCATGGAAAAATAAAATGTACCGTAAAATCCGCTATACTCCGCCTTGGAGAAATGGGAAAGAGGAAGCGCCGAAAAACCGTGTTCCTTCGAGAAGGCAAGATAAGCGTAATATGCCCCGAGTTGTGTCCAGTGATGATCGGTTCGAAAATAAATGTACTCTTTCTTATGAGACGCCAAAGCAGAAAAGGCATCAACCGTATGCACTCTCTTATCCATCAAACTATACAGATAGGAAATGGCCTGATCCATACCAGACGAAGCCAGCTTCTCCTGCGTCTTCGCATCCAAGAGCACGCCGAAAGAGTTCGGTACAACCATCGCCGTCACGGTCAGGTTCGGGTACATACTCTGCACGGTATTCAACAAAGAAGCATGGCTTCGTACCGCTTTTTCACTAAAATAGTACAGCTCATACGCCTCTTTCCCGTCCAGATAGAGACTGCCGACCGTCTCCCCCTGTAAAGCTACATTTCCCTCCGTCTTCGGAAGAACCAGATTGCCTACCGCATCCGTTTCGAAACTTTGTTCCGTTCCGGCTCCTCCCTCCTTATCTTCCTTTTGTGCCTTATCCGTATCTTCTTTTGGTACCTTCCCCGTCTCCTCTTCTTTTGTCTTCTCTTTCTTTTCTCCTCCTTGGGATTCGACTGCCTCTCCACTCTCCGCTTTATTTTCTTCTCCCGCATTCTTCGTCAGAGAAAATGTCTCCGCTATCTCTCCCGTCTCCGGAATACTCTCCTTCACCGTGTCATTGTTTCGCTCTCCTCCATAGAGCGCCTTTCCCTGCAAACCGTAAAGACTCTCCACTTTTTCATCCAGACTGAGCAAATACTCTTTTCCGGGATAACTGTCCTGATACCACGCCGAAATATCCTGAAAATAACTTCCTTTGACAAGCCCTTTCCAGCTAAACTCCGGAAAAGTCCTGAACGCTCTCTTTTCTTCCGCGGAATATTTCTTCCGGAGCGGAAGCACTGCCCCCAGAAGAAAGAGTACAAAAAGAAAGCACAGCAGTACCGCTACTGCGAAGCCTTGCAGTGGATTCTTCTCCGGAAGATTCCGCTCCTCTTCCTGTTCTTCCGCGCGCTGATTCCGTTGCTCTTCCGCACTTTCTTTCACTTTATCATCTGCGCTGTCTTCCACATCATCCACTCTGTTTTTCGCGCTGTCTTCCACATCATCCACTCTGTTTTTCACGCTGTCTTCCACATCATCCATTCTTTCTTTCGTGCTGCCTTCCACGCTATCTCCTCATCTTACTAAAACTGATTGTACAAAAACGGGGTATAACTCTGTCCTGCCATGGCGGAAAAAGCAAGCAAGATGGCCATCACCGCGAGAATAAGCTTCACCGTATAGTATATTTTCTCCCCATAATCCAGAAGAAAAATCCTCCACCTCGTCTTCCTCTGAATCCTCCGGAGAAGCCTTTGATGTCGCATCCACTCTTCTCCCGGATCCGTCGCCGACTGTTCCTCTGGTACAATTTCTTCTTGTACGATACCTTCTTGCAGCTCTTCCTC